>SKPJ01000606.1 GCA_007119595.1 Myxococcales bacterium | reverse complement strand
GTCCGGTGTATCCACCGATCCCATCGCCCGCTCCACCGCCTTTGCCCGCCTCGTCGCCACCGCCATTGAAGCCGGCGCTCCGGCGGTCTTTTTTCCCTTCTGCCTCCAACTCCATTCCCCGGGCCTGGTCAAGCACCTGGCCATCGATTTCGGCCAGCCGCCTGCGCTGGTCAACCTATATGTCAATGCCTGGAACGACGACGAGTGGATGGTAACCCGGGGATTGACGGTCTTCGGGTTTCCCGAATTGGAGACCCCCGTCGACAGTGGCCTCAATGACGCTTATTTTCGCCTGATGGACGTGGCCGCCGGGCTGATCACCAGGCGCGACAGCTATCCCGATGGAGCACGTCTTCAACTCGGTCCCCACCTGTATACAGTGACCCGAGGACCCTCGGGGCCCGACGACTCCATGGTTCCCATCTGCGGTTCCTATGGACGCCTCACGATACGCCGTCCAGATTGACACCGATGTCCCTGCGAAGTATCTTGGCGCAGACTTCCGTGCTCAGTGACCAACGGTCAATCCTCACTGCGATTGCTACACTGCACACACTTTCCACGATGTATGCTCGAGGTTCGCTATGTATCGAAGTAATACGAGGTGGTGCCGCCTCATTCTTCTGTCCACACTGTGTGCTCTACTGACAAGCGGTTGTGGCGGTGGAGATGACTCCCTGGAAACGGTCTACTTACACGTCTTTAACGCCTATCCGGGTAGCGAAGCGTTGAGTGTGTACGGCCCTGCAGGGGCTATAGCCACGGACCTGGCGTTTGGGGAGCGGACCGAAGAACCGGTGGCAGTGGACCGCAATCTGGGCGATGACTTTATGTTGATTCTCGATGGCGCCCCGCAGACTTTTAATGTCAGTGTCAACCTCTTTGCCCTTTATCCCCATGAAACGGGTACTTTTCTCGTCTCTCAGCGCCGTGCCGACAGCGTGGAGACACAGCTCATTCGCCATGTCCAGGGCACTGACCGAGCTTGCCGGATCGCTATCCACAATTCATTGGCCGCCTCCAGCGGAGCCCTCGCGGATTTCACCTTCATCGTTGCATGGCATCTTACTCAAAACCCCGCCTACGATCGCGCTGCTGAAGAGGCAGCATTGGAAACCTTGCCCGAGGATCGAGCACAAGTCCACAATCAGATAAACCAACATCCTTATTTCTCTCTCGTCGCCGACGATGAGACGGGTCGTTTGCGCTTCATCTGGCTCGGACCCGAGGAATCCATCAGCTTTCCACAGTTTGAATTCGGTAGTGGTACCTTTGCCGCTCCACCGCCGACCGAGGAATATATCGCGTGTCAGTCGGTGGTCGAACAAACCGAGGACGTAGAAGTAGATATTGATTGTAACGAAAATCGTACCTACTCCACCTCTAGCTACGGTCCCGGCGATGGCCCCATCTCGGAGGTTATCCAATACCGTCCAGAATCCCTTGGGAATTCCGGTTCGGACTGCAGCGTAAATTGGCGTCTGTATTCGGATTACGGCAATATCTTCTTCGGCGAACATGGCCACGACACCCCGCATGAGCGCGTCGATGTGGAGGTCAATTTTCAGGCCACCGATTACTTTTTCTTCGTTCTCTACGGCCGCCCCATCGACCCCCTTATCGAAACCTGGGCAGCCAGCGACGACGAAAGCGGTGGAGGATTTGGAGAAATCGGGGACTATCCCGGCGGCCTCTGATAACCCCACGGCGCTCAGGATCAAAACGCCCAGCGCGTACCCTGTTTTTGATTGCGCCCCACGGCCAGCAAAACCTCGGTGGTCTTCGCCCACCCCATCCGTCCCTGGTCGTCGACGGCGATCGCCGCCAGCCGCCGCGATCGCTGTTCGGCCTCCCTTATGCACCGGTCCACTGCGTCCCGCAACTCCATTCCGTCCTCCATTCGCACCACGATCCGCGCAGCCAACGCCTCGTCGGTGATGTCTTCACCGATGCCGGTGCAACTCACGGCTCCACGGGCGGTGGCGTAGTTGCCGGCCACCGTCGCTGAATCACTGACTCGCCCGACCCTTTCGAATCCGCGTCCTCCCGTCGAGGTCGAAGCCGCCAGTTGCCCGTCTTGGTCGCACACCGTGACACCGACCGTTCCCATTCCCGGCTCCTTCTGCGCCCCGTCGGCGTCCCCCGCCGTAACATCTGCCTGATCGCGGGTTTGTTCGCGATTCATCTGCTCATACCACTCGTGAAAACGCCGAGGAACGACCGGATCGAATGGGGCAATCTCGAGTTCTCGAGCCAACAACTCCCCACCCCTGCCATCGAGGACTCGGTCCCGCTCCTCTTGCAACACCGCTGCCAGTGAGATCGGATTTTGGACCCGTTCGACATTGATGATGCCGCTAAACGCCGCGCGCTCTCCGTCCATTAAAGAGGCACTCATTCGGATCTGTCCATCGCTCTGGATGGCCGAGCCCAAACCTGCGTTGAAGTGCTCACAATCCTCGAGGGCCTCGCATCCTCGACGGGCGATATCGAGTGCTGTCGCACCACCGACGAGTTGCTCCCACAACTCGTCGAGAATCACCTGCAAACTATGACGGACCTTTTTTTCGCGTCCTCCGCCGCTGAGTGCTCGGCCTGCCCCACCGTGAATGACCAACGTCGGCAATCTCATAATTTCTCCCTTGCTGGTGATCGGACACAGTCCTTTTGACATGTCGACAACGCTTCACTGTCGCCGACAGCTTTTCGCATCTCTACTTTTGGAGATCTGCGATGAGTTCTTATCTTTCGAGTTGAAACAACGCTCTTCCAGCGAAGCGTTCGCTGTGAAGATTCAACAACTTCCAACACTCCGGAGAACATCATGCTCTGGTGGGCACTCGTATTCTTCATCATTGCCATTGTCGCCGCAATCTTCGGCTTCGGTGGTATCGTCGCCGCCGCTGCTTCGGTGGCCCAGGTCATCTTTTACGTCGCGCT
>SKPJ01000209.1 GCA_007119595.1 Myxococcales bacterium | reverse complement strand
TGTGGCGAACGGCCAAGGATCTGTCGACGTCGATGTGCGAGTTGATGATCGACAGCGATGAGCTCCAATGCGACAACGAAACCCGGGCCGGCGATGTGGTGATAAGCGAGGTTCACTTCGATGGATGGAACGCCCAACGCGACCCCTCCGACTATACCTGCTCGCCCCATTTCGCCGATGATTTTGGTTGTCGCCGTCCCGTGACCAACGACCAATTCGTGGAGTTGTATAATACCACGGATCGGACCATCAATTTGTCGATGTGGACCCTGTCCAATGGCCAGGACCTCATCATGGGCTTTCCACCGGGCACCGTGATCGGTCCCGGGGAGCGTTTTTTGATCCTCGATCACAATACGGTGCCCCTGTCGGAGGGAGAGCCCCAGCGGGGTCAACACGCCTTTAAGAATCCGGATTTCGTGCTCAATACGGCCAACGATCCCAGATTTCGCAGTCTGGACTTGAAGAGCGCATATATGAATATTTCCCTGCAGAATACCCGCAATGTCATCATCGACCGCGCCGGCAACGGTGGGCCGGCCTTTGCCGGTGGCCGTCAGGGAGATCTCAACTACTCGATGCAACGCGTGATCGGATCGGACGGTGAAATTCCAGACGGCACCGAGCGCGACAGTTGGCAGCGCCCACCGATCTCGCAGGGCGGGGTCAACGTCAACGAGGCGTTTCGCGACTTCATTCTCGCCCAGCCCGGCGAATGATCCGGACGAGCCACCACCCCGCTGAGCCGGGGGCTGTGCGGTCCATCGCCATATCCCAAGGAAATGTCCATGTCGTACAAAGTGCTGGCCAGAAAGTGGCGTCCCGACCATTTCGACGAAGTGGTGGGTCAAGAGCACGTAGCGCGCACGCTGATGAACTCCATCGAGCAAGATCGGGTGGCCCACTCCTATCTATTTTGTGGTGCCCGGGGAGTGGGAAAGACGTCGACGGCCCGAATTTTGGCGAAGGCCATGAATTGTGAGCAGGGACCGACGGCGAGGCCCTGTTACGATTGTGCGTCCTGCGACGAGATATCCGGCGGCCAGGCGGTGGATGTATTCGAGATCGACGGGGCCTCCAATCGGGGGATCAACGAGATCCGCGAACTTCGCGAGGGAGTTCGCTATGCGCCGAGCCGCGATGAGCATAAGATCTACATCATCGACGAAGTTCATATGCTGACCACCGAGGCCTTCAACGCCCTGTTGAAGACCCTCGAGGAGCCACCTCCGCACGCCATTTTCATCTTCGCCACCACGGAACCGCAAAAGATACCGGTCACCATCTTGAGTCGGTGTCAGCGCTTTGATTTCAAACGCATCAGCCAGAGCGATATCGTCGCTCATCTGGAGTTTTTGTGTGAACAGGAGGGATTGGATGCCGAGAAGGCGGCACTTCAGGTCATCGCCCGCCAGGCCAACGGTGGGATGCGCGATGCCCTGAGCCTCCTCGATCAGATCGTCAGCTTTTCCGGCGACCAGATCACGGAGCGGGAGATCACCGAAATCCTGGGCGTCGCCAACCGAAAACACCTCTTCGAGTTGAGCCGGGCGGCCCTGGACAGAGACGCCGAATCAGCATTGATGGTGCTCGATGACGTCAACCGTTACGGCTACGATCTGCAGCAATTTGCCTCCGAATTGGTCAATCATTTCCGCGATCTGATGGTCACCGCCGTGGTCCGTGAGCCCCAGAAGGTCACGCAGCTTACGGAGAGCGAATTGACGAGCGCTCGCCGCCAGGTGGAGGAAAAGCCAAGGGAGTTATTGCACCGCTACTTTTCGGTCATGGTCGACGGAGCTCAACAGATGAGTCGGTCGGCTTTTCCGAAGTTGATCTTCGAGATGACATTGGTTCGGCTCGCGGAGCTGGAGCCCATGGAAGATCTCGACGTTCTGGTGGACCGCCTCCGGCTGTTGGAGTCGACGCTGGAGGATGACGGTGGGGACGATGTCGATTGGCCAAAGAGCACGGTGGCGAAAGGAGGCGACGAGCCGCCGGGAAAGCCACAGGCCCGGACCGATGACTCGGTTCGGGCGGTCCGCGATGACGACGATGAAGCTGCGCCAATGTCACCGCCGATCGACGCCTACGAATCGACGAACGACAATCAGCCCAAAGGAGAAGTTGCCACAGCCGAGGCGGTGCAGACCCAGACCGAGAGCACCGATACGGCGAGGAAAACCACGGAAAAAGACGGCGATCAACAGCCGAAGATTCCGCAGCCACTTCGGCCGGTGGGAAGCGATGAACTCCAGCTTCCGGACGTCGAGTCATTGGAAACGGCTCAGCAGAAATGGAGGGCCGTAGTCGATCTATTGCGCCAGGAGAATGCGCCGGTGGCGCTGACCTGCGAACATGCCCATGTGGAGACCTTCGAGGACGGGCGCGTCGAACTTCGATACCGCGACGGATTTCTGGGTCTGGCCAGCGAGGAGGAGCGCACCGAGGCGCTGCAAAAAGCAGTGCGCACACTCTTCGGCAAAGACTGGGTGGTCGATATCGAGCGCCGCGAAGGGGACGACCCCCAGCGGCACAAGACCCTTGCCGAGGAGCGCGCTGAGGACATCCGGCGCCGCCGTCAAGAGCTGACGCGCAAGATGCGCGAACACGAGACCGTGCAAGCTGCGAGGCGACTCTTTGACGCCGACGAGCCCAACGTCTCGGTAAAATTATACGATGAATGATGAGTAGCGGTTCTCAAAAACGCCACTGCCAGCCGATGGAAATCGCTCGGGGACTGCGGGGAAAGGGCATACCTCCGTCGAGATGTCCAAGGCGATCGGAGTCGACGTGGAGGCTTCTGCGCAATTGCTCGTTGTAGGAGCGGACCCCCAGATAGCTGCTCACGGCGCTGCCGGCGTAGGTGACGACGCCGGTGACACTGCCGATCCGCACCAGGTCGGGGTGATCGTTGAGGAGTCCGAAAGTGAGGAACATGGTGGTAAAGACCATCGACATCAGAGCCACCGTTCCCAAAGCGTATTGCTCGGCATAAAAATTTCCCAACCCCGGAAGGGCTAGCGAATACAATACGGCACGCCGCCGATCCAGGCGCGAGGCCTCATAGATCCGGAGTCGATGGGAGGCATCGAAATTATTCTGGGAACCCACTGATGGCTCAAGCTGTGCGGGCTGCTCTTCGGCGGTGTCGCGATCGTCGCTGGTAGGCGACGGTCCATCGGCGGCAGCGACACTGGAGCAGAGGAGCAGGCCGAGACCGATGATAAGGGATACGATGGTGCGGGGCATAAAATAAGGCGGGGTTGTGGACAGTCCAGTACGGCGGACAGTGGACGAATGTTGACACCCCATCGATTTATGCCACAAGTGAGGCGTTTTCAACTGGAACTCATCGAAAGACCGGCCATGACGGATTCCCAGACAACTGACGAAGAGCAGTCGCAGCAAAGCCAAGATGAGGAGATGGACACCGATAAGGTCAAGAAGGCCGGTCGGGGTTTTTTGATCATCACGGCGGCCAAGGTGTGGTTTTTGGTGACCAGTGCGGTCATCCAACTGGGGTTGCCGATTATGTTCGGCTCCGCCGAGCAATTCGGCGTCTTCAAGATCGTCACCGAATCCATCGGTCTGATCAATATGGTGATGATCACCGGGACCTTGCACGCCGTGAGCAAGCTCGTCAGCGAACAGCCCGATCGAGCTCGGGTATTGGTCAATATGGCGGTCAAGATGCAGTGTCTGCTCGGCGTGCCGGTGGCCATTTTGTATTTTCTTTTCAGCCCGGTCATCGCCGGCACGGGCTTTAACGATCCGTCGCTGACGCCATTGATGCAGCTTTCGGCGCTGATCATCGCCTTTTACGCCTTCTACGCGATTTTCGTGGGCTATTTCAACGGGCTTCAGCAATTCGTCCGTCAGGCGACCCTCGATTTTACCTTCTCCACCGTCAAAATGATCGGCATCGTCGGTCTCGTGTTGCTGGGCTTCGGTGTTACCGGGGCGGTGGCGGGGTTCGTCGGTGCGGCGGGATTTATCTGTTTGGTGGCCGCCATCTGGGTCGTCCGCAGGATGCACCGCCGAACGGACCAGACCGAGCCCTCGGACCGCCAGGAGATGAAAGAGTCGTTTCGGCGCTTGTTGGGCTATCTGGTGTTGATCATGTTGTATACCTTTGCCCTCAACGGTCTGATGCGCGTGGACCTCTTCGTGTTGAAGGCGGTAGCTGCCGACGTGCCCGCTCATCTGGTGGGCATGGAGGAATTTTTCGGATTGATGAGCAATAAATTCGCCGGGTTCTACGGGGCGGTGCTCAATATTGCTCGCATCCCCTACCAGGGGGTGATCGCGGTGACGTTTGTGATCTTTCCCCTGATCAGCGAGTCCACATTCCGGGAGGACCGGGAACAGACGCGGCAGTATATCCGGGAGACCATTCGCTATTGCATGTTGCTCATCGGAATCGTGGCCCTGTTATTGGCGTTCAACGCCGATGGAATCGTCGGTGGGTTGTATTCGACGGAATATCTGCATGCGGCGGTGCCACTTTCTATTTTGAGCGTGGCGATCATCTTTTTTGCACTCCTTTATGTGACGACGACGATGATCATTGGCTCCGGCCATCCCACGGTGGCCGTGGTGATCATGGCCCTGAGCATGATCATCAGTGCTGTGCTCAACTACGTATTCGTTCGGGGCATTCACGGGGATATGGTGGAGGGCATCGAGCCGATCTCCGCAGGTGCCATCGCCGGCGATGCCACCGAGGTGGTGGCCGGAGCTACAGCGCGGGCCACAGCCCACGCCGACGTCGCCGCCCCCTGGCTCATCGAGTCCACGCAGTATATGCAGTGGGCGTCGGTGGCGACCATGATCGCCATGGCCGCCGGTTTTACCATGTCCGTGGGCTGGTTGTGGCTACGCTTTCAAGCCCAACCGCCGTGGGCCACGCTGGCGAGAATGGCGTTGGTAGCCGTCGTGTTGTGGGGTCTCGACATGTTGATCGATCTACCGGTGGAAATGGTCGGTGAATACGGTAATATCGCCTATCTGGCGATGGTCGTCGCCAAGATGTGTGCCATGGGAGTAGCCGCACTGGCTGTGCTGGTGGCCGCGCGGGAATTTACCAAAACGGACTGGGAGCGGCTGATGGCGGTGTTGAGCAGAAGTGATGACAACGACGAAAGAGAGGGCCAACAGAAATGACAGAGAATGGACGACGAGGTTTGGTGGTTGCGATGATCGCTGTGGCAGCCTTGGTCGGGGGCTTTTTATGGGGCTGCACGTCGGTGAGTCAGGAGCGACCCGATGATGTCTCGTCATTGACGGAGCAGGCCCGCGAATTCCACACCAATCTTCGCTTTGCCCGTTACGAGCAAGCCAGCAATGTCGTTCACGATGCCTATCGTCCAACCTTCGAGGGCGAGTTCGAGGAACGAGGCGATGACTATGAGATCGTGGAGATGAGACTCAAACGAGTGGACCTCGAAGAGGGGGGGCATGCCGCCAAGGTCGAGGTCCAACAGGACTGGTTTGTACTTCCCAGCACGGTCGTGGAATCGGAGCGTTTTGTGGAGCGGTGGGTCTTCGAAAACGGACGGTGGTGGATGCGTGAGAGGATGCAGCGAGACGAGTATCGCGATCGGGACGAAACCTTTGACAGCGAATTGAGCGCCGAGTCGGAGGAAAGCGAAGATGACCCTTCAGTTGAATCGATGGACGACAGCGAAGCTGCCACACCATGAGCTATCTTCCAGGACAGCAGGCGGGGTATTTCGAGGCGATTCAGGTCTACTTTACGGAGTTGACCGAGCGCGTATCGATTTTTGGAGCTCGCGACCGGGCGTTGCTGGAGCGGTGGCGTGAAGAGGGGCGTTCTGCCCAGGTGGTCTGCCGAGGCATTCGCGAGGCCGTCGTCGATCGCGACTCCGACCAGGCTCCACCGCGCTCTCTGAGGCAGTGCGAATATTTTATCGATCGCCAGTGGGAACGGCTTCGAGAGCGTTGTGCCGGAGTAAACCAAGCCCCCGAAGAAATTAGGGAAGAAGAGACAGCAACAGAAGAATCAGGGGAAGAAGACAGAGGCGACGGCGGAGCAAAAGGGGGAATCGTCGCTCATCTGCGCTGTGCGATCGAGGAAGCGGGACGGGCTACCGACGAGGAGCGCTGGCGCGAGGCCTATCGTCAGGCGTGGCGGGCGATGGATAGGATTCAACGCGAGCGAGATCACTTTTCGTTTGCCGAAGCCGAGGCCGTGGATAGGGCGCTGGTGGATGCTTATCTGGAGGCGTTGGGTGAAGAGGAGCGGCGGGCAATCGAGGATTCTATGCTCTCCTCGAATGGCGGTATGCTCGAGGCGATGAGCCCCGCCGCAAAGCGCGAACACCTTCGCATCAAGACCAAACAGGCTATCGTGGAGCGTTTCGGGGTCCTCGACATTATCGACGTGTTGAGCCGATAAATGAGAAAACAGGCAGGGGCCCGATTGCTTTATTGCGGTTCAAACTCCCATTGCAGCCGCGGTCGCGGCGGCTCGCTTTCTGGAAGATCGGCGGGATCGGGCATGATCCAGACCTCGGGGAATTCCCATTGCACAAAATGGTCGACCGTTGAAAATTGAGCGGTCTGCAATCCCTCACCGCCAGCGCTCTCGGCCTGCCCGCTGGTCTCAATATCCCAAAAGGAATGGCTGACCGAGGCGTTTTCGATATCGTCGCCATGGACAAAGCCCACCAACCCCCCCGTGTCAATGCTTTCACCTTCGGGGTGTACGAAGCCCGTCGAATAGCAGCGATGAACCGCGCCGCCGAGGCGACCGATCAAGCCTCCCACGGAGTTTCCATTCGCCGTGACGTCGCCGGTGGCATAGCAGTCGTGAACGGCGGCCCCCGGATGTTGATGATGACCGACTAGGCCGCCGACTCGAAAGCCGCCATGGACATCGCCGGTGGCAAAGGAGCGGTGAACCTGAGCATCGTGGGCGAGGCTTCCGATGAGTCCCCCCACGAAGGTCGTTCCCTCGCTATGTACGTCGCCGGTGGCCCAGGATTCGATGACCTCCGTTTGACCGTGTGCGCCGCCGATTAAACCACCGGCGACGCCACTGCTGGAATGGACGGTACCCGTGGCGTGAGAGCGCTCAATTCGAGCGTGTTCTTGGGACAAACCGACCAGCCCCCCGGCGAAGGGCTGTACACTGTCGATGTTGCCGTGCCCCGCGGAGTCGGTGATGACACACCCCTCACAATAACCCACCAGACCGCCGGCCCGACCGTACCCGTCGGGCTCGTCATCCTCTCCCGATGGTTGAACGGTGACGTCGGCGTGGGAGATGGAGTCTGTAATCGTAGCTCCTGGAAATTGATGCCCCACCAATCCTCCGGGGGCCGCCCGGGTGGTGGTGACCGTACCCGATGATTCGGTATTTTCGAGATGCCCGAAATGATAACCGACAATGGAACCGACGGCCCAGTTTTGGCCGACCATGCTTGCATCGGTCGAACTGTCTTGAATGAGACCGTGGTTGTACCCGGCGATGCCACCGACGGCGTCGAAGCCCTGGATCGCTCCCTGGACCTCGACATCGGCGATCAACCCCAGGTTGGTACCCACAAGCCCACCGAGACGATTGTGTTCTTCCTGCGATGCATTGCTGGCGGAGAGATTTTCCAGCGTCAGATTCAAGATCGCCGCCGAGGGGTGCAGGGTACCGAAAACACCGGCGACCACCTGATCGGCGGCAAACTCGATATTTCGGATGGCAAATCCGTGGCCGTCGAATGTGGCGTAGAAATTGTCGATGATCGAAAATGCCGAACCGTCGCCCAGTTGATGGAGATCGATATCATCGCTCAAGGCGTAGTGATAAAAGGCGTGGGGTGGTTCGTGAGCGATTCGTACGAATTGTTGGGCAGAGCAAATGGTGTAGGGATCGGTGAGCAAACCGCTCCCCCCGCCGAAGGGCTCGGCGAGTGGATCGCAGGCAAAGGGTTGGCACTGCCCGCCTTCACAGATTCCCGAGGGGCATTCGTTTCCACAGATTCCGCAATGGGCTGGATTGTCGGTGATAGGAATGCACCCGTCGTGACACATGGCGAAACCGTTGTGGCATCGAATCTCGCAGCTTCCGGCTTCGCAGATGGCGTCGCCATGAGGAGAAGCCTCACAGATATTGTCGCACATGCCACAGTGTTCCGGGTTGTCGGCGGTGGAGATGCACAGTCCTTCCCCATCGGCGGCGCTCTGACAAAACTCGTAGCCCGATGGGCATTGCCGGTCGGAATTAGGGGGGACTGAATTGGCATCCGGCGACTCCGAGTCTGTATCGAATCCACCATCTACATCGAAGTCACTATTATTTTGTGCGCTAAAGGATTCCGGATCGTCGATGCAGCCAGGGGCGATCAGGAGAGCGGCCATCAGGACAACGATTGGCCAAATATGTGGATTCGGCGGTGAAGATTCGTTCATCGTACAAACTCTATCCCATCTCGATAAGACACAGCGATCAATCCGGGGTTATCGTGTCGCAAGGATGGGGAGACTGCAAAGTAAATCTCAGTCCAGATGCTCTTATATGGCACCTTCCCACTGCAATCGGGGCCGGGTGGCCGGTTCGGCGGGATCTGGAGGGTCGTTTTCGTCGGCCATCTCCCAGATGTCGTCGAAGTCCCAGCCGCCTTCGTCCTCGAAGATCTCCTGGTCGCCGAAGTCCTCTGTATCAAGCCCGGTCCCGCCATCACTGGAGGTAGTACCGCTGGTCTCCTCATCCCAATAGGAGGATTCGACGGTGCTATTATTGCCCACGAGACCTCCGGGGTCGTCGCCATCGACAAAACCCACGGAGTAGCAGTGGACGATGTCGCCGTCAGCGTGGTTTCCGACCAATCCGCCGACATATTCGTCACCGTAGACATCACCGGTAGCATAGCTGTTTTCGATATCGTCGCCGGCAGCCTCTCCGACGAGCCCGCCGGCGCTTTCATCGGAGCTGAAGACGTCGCCGGTGGCAAATGATTGATGGACTTCGCCGTCGTCGTCGATACGGCCGATCAAACCTCCGACATATCTCTCACCGCGGACATCGCCGGTGGCGTACGAACGCTCCATGGTGCCCCGTAATTTTCCAATCAATCCCCCGATTCGCCGCTCACCACTGCCGTCGACATCACCGGTGGCGTATGAATCGGCGACGGTGCAATTGGGGCAGGTCATGCGGCCCACCAGACCACCGACACTGTCGTTCGTGCCGGTGACGTTGCCGGTGGCGTAGCAGTTGGTGATTTGCGTGTCTCCATTGCGAGCCCGTCCTACGAGACCGCCGACGTATTCGTCGCCCGTGATATCACCGGTGGCGTGGGAGTTTTCGATTCGGGAGCTGTCATTGGCCCTGCCGACGAGACCGCCCACATAATTGTCGTGTCCGGTGACGTCTCCGGTGGTGTGGGAGTCCTCGATGCGGGCGTCGTCTCGCATCCGCCCGACGAGCCCGCCTACATTCACATTGCTGCCCACGACGTCGCCGGTGGCGTACGAATCGCCGATGATCGTGTCATCCCGGATGCGTCCTATCAGTCCGCCGACATCTTCATCGCCCCAGATATCGCCGGTAGCGTAGGATTCGGAGATCTGGACGTCACCGTTGGTTCGTCCCACGAGCCCGCCCACGTAGCGGGAGTGCGATGCGGAGATGATGCCCGCCGCCGATGAGCCCGTGACCGCTCCATCCTCGATATATCCGACCAGTCCACCGACTCGATCGGCGTCCGTAAAAAAGCCACCGCTGTCTGAGAGTACGCTTCCTTCGGCATGGGAGTCCGTGACGGTTCCACGCAGGGTTCCCACCAGTCCACCGACGCGACCGAATAGTGCCAGCACGTCACCGGTGGCCGTGGAGGTCTCGATGGAGGCACCGCTCTCGTTGACGAAGCCCACCAATCCACCCACATGGCGATTGCCCACCACGGCTCCTTCGGCATGAGAATCGATGATCAAGCCATCGTGATAAAACCGGCCGACCAGCCCCCCTACTTTGTTCGATTCGATAGCAGAAACGAAGCCCGTGGCCCGCGAGTTGCGGATGATGCAATCGTCTCGGTGGTCGCCGACCAGTCCGCCCACTCGATCCTGGTCGTTGAGATGGGTGACCGTCCCATGTGCTTGTGAGTCGACGATCGAACAGGAACCATCCCACGGGTCCGAGGGTTGCTGATTGCGTCCCACCAATCCCCCTGTTCGGCGAATGGTGGAGGTCACATTTCCCTCGGCGAGTGAATCGTCGATTGAGCCCTCGTTGTGGCCCACGAGCCCTCCAGTGGCGAAGAGACCACGAACGTTTCCGGAGGCTTCCGAGTTTTCGATGATGCCCCGGTTGAGGCCGACCAGTCCGCCCGTGTCATCGTCGCCGTGCACATCACCAGAGGCCCTGGCAGCGGAGATGGTGATAAAGCGATTGTCGATTCGACCGACGAGGCCTCCGGCCTCGTGGCCGCCTTCGACGCCGCCGGAGGTCTCCACGTCGCTGATGGTGATATCACTGCCGGCGATGCGTCCGATCAATCCGCCGGTTCGGTCGCCTCCCAAGACCTCACCGGTGGCCTGAAGCCGCTGCAGCGTGATGTCGGTGGCGTCGATGTGGCCGATCAATCCGCCGACGCTTTCGACGCCGGGGGCGGATACATCGGCGTCGGAGTGGGAATCGGTGACAATGGCATCGTCGGTGAGGATTCCCACCAGGCCTCCCACGCCGGGCTCGGAGCCGTCGACGCTTCCATCAGTGGAGGAATTGGAGATGCTCCCAACGTTGCGTCCAACGAGTCCGCCGACGTGCCCCGTTCCGTTGACCTGGCTCGCCGCGGTATGAACACCGGAGATCTCCCCTTCGTTGACTCCGGCGAGGGCACCGGTTCGGTTTTCTGCGCCGATGGCTGCGTCCTCCAGAATGAGGTTCGTGACGCGCCCGTCGCCGGCGATGGTGGCGAAGAGCCCGGCGTCGTCTTGCGCTTGGATAACCAGGTTCTTGATAGCGTGTCCGTCGCCGTGAAACGTGCCGTCGAAATTCTCGATGGGCTCGAAGGAGTCAAATTCTTCGTCGTCCG
>SKPJ01000039.1 GCA_007119595.1 Myxococcales bacterium | reverse complement strand
AGCCCGAGAACGAGAACGAGCCCGAGAACGAGAACGAGAACGAGAACGAGAACGAGCCCGAGCCCGAGAACGAGAACGAGAACCGACCGGGGTGCACCACACCCCTTTTGGGTTTGGCGTGGCTCGACGTTGATGCGATTGCCTTGCCATTTATGGACGGAAGTTGTGTGTCGGGCAGGGATTACTCTTCGTAGGCCGTAAGCAGGGCCACCACGGCTTCGTCGGAGCAATCGATGGAGATGGGATGGCGCTCGATGATGCCGTGGACGAAGAGTGGATCGAGTTGCACCTTTGAAAATAGGTCGTGACGACACAGGTATAGCTGAAAGGGAAGCGGCAGGGGAGGTGCGGTCTCAGCGGGAGGACTGATGTGAATCATGATCGCGCTGTAGTTGCCGGGTGCCCGTCGCACGTCGAGCGAAAGCTCGGTGCTGTGGGGCCAGCGGAGTTGAGCATTGACGCACAAATCGATGAAAAAGCGGGTCAATAAGATCGGGTGGGACAATAGGGGCGGAAGGCTTTGCTGAGCATAGATCGACCACTTCGGTCCCGGCGACAACAGCCGGGGAAGATAGAGCCGAATGACGTCGATAACGTCATTGAAGGACGACAGGTCCACCGGCAGTTTATCGTGTAGAGCGATGGTCTGCAGGTGTTCGTTGAGGTCGATGCCGCGGCGAATGGCCCGGGCCGCTCGCTCCAGATAATCCATGGCAAGCCGGGTCGTCGTGCTCTGTCGCCGCGCTAGATCGACGTAGCTCTGGGCGATGGTGAATACATTGTTGAAGTCGTGAGCGATGAGGCGGCTAAAGCGGGCTTGAAGCTCGGCGCGGGTCGTCGCCTGCGGTCGAGCCAACCCGGCGAGCATCACCAGAGCCGGTCCAGCATCGGTCTTGATGGGACTGATCCGCGCCCGGCGAACCCGAATCTCCGAGCCGTCGCGGTGGTGATAGCTCAGCGCCGCCTCCACATAGGGCGGCGGGTTGGATTTCGAAATGGCACGGCCGCACTCGGCAAGTCGCTGTCGAGTCCGGGACGGGATACTGCGCCGCAGGGTCATGCGATCCAATTCCTGGATGCTGTATCCCAGGAGGCCGGAGAGGGTTGAATTGGGGCGGATCGGAAGTCCGCGGGAGTCGAGAAGATGGATGGGCCAGGGAGCAACGTCCAACCAGAGATCGAGCGACGACGAACGGGATGGCGTTCGAGGAGTTTCCATTGCGAACTCGAGTAAGGACAGATGAGTGCGGCGACCCAGCGATCATCCACTGTATTTGAAGATAATCACCTGTTGGCAGGTGGAGTAGCTGTCGGCTCCAGTTCGTCGCGGCTTCCCAGGTCGTCATCGATCCTCTCTAGCTGGGCTTTGTTTCGTTGTAGGTCCACGATCCAGCGCGAGGCGTGAAAGGAGCGACCGCGCACGTAGCGACCTTCCAACTCGTGGTAGTCGAAGTCGTCTCTGTACATCCGGTATTTATGGGCCTCGATCTCGACGGTCACCGGGGCTTGAGATTCCGGCCAATCGACGTCGATGTACAGGGATTCTCCCGGGGGGATCCGGTTGTCCGACAATAATTTGATTTCGGGATACCACTCATAGCGCGAGCCGATGCGCTCGAAGGCCTCGGCGACCAACTCGCCCTCGCCATCGCGGACTGAGATCTCGACCTCGACGTGGCGCTCCGGATCACCGGTGGGAAAAAGATGTCCGGCGTATTTATTGTGGACCCGCACCGCCAGCCGATCTCCGTCGGGATGATCGTCGATCAAGATCGTCGCTCCCGAGCCGAAGATGGAGCGAAGCTCGGCGATTTCCTCTTCGAAATCGGGATGCTTGGGGATCAGAGAGCCACCAAACCAGTGGCGCCCCGTCTCCCGCTCCGGCACGTCGAAGCCGGCGGCGAGCGGCCGGGTGGTCTTCGGCATATGGCAATCCTGGCACAACTTCCCATCTTCGGCGGCCGGACTGTGCCTCCATTCGTCTCCGGTTGTAAAAAAGCAGCCCAATACGTCGTCGGGGTACAATGCTTCGGCCTGGTGACAGCGGACACAATTTTGTTCGTCCATCAGATGATCCCCCCGGGTGACCGAGTGCGGAGCGTCCGTATCACCGCGCGGACCGTAGACCGTGCCGTCTTGGACGTGACAGGTGGCGCAGCCGATGGCCTCCTGCTGCATCTTCTCGTCGAAGACCGGGTTGTCGACATAGACCGGCTGTCCGATATCATCGTCGACCAGATCGACGACCAGCCGCTCCAGTTGTCGCATCTGCGGGGTGTGGCAGTTGACGCACATCCAACTGTAGTCCGCTTCTTGATCTTCGTAGTAGTCGCCGCGGGCTTTGGCGAGCTCTTCCATAAACTGGGCATCGTCCGTCCAGGCCCGGCGGTGGGTCGAGATCGACCATTCGGCGTGGATCTCGCCATGGCATTGCCCACAGGTCTCGGCGCGAATATCGGCCAAGCCCTCGGGAATCTCGGTATAGGGAAAGGGCCGTTCGTAATAGGGACGAGATTCGTAAAATTCGGCGGCCGCCGCCAGAATTTGCTCGTCGCTCATCTCGGCGTACAGATCCTCGTCGCCCGACGGACTCCACAGCCACGCCATGCCGATGAGGACCACCAAAACCAAGAGGGTGATTGCAATATGATAAAAGCGCGGCGTGGGGCGTGGGAACATCTCTTCGTTCTCGTCCGGTGGGTCTAAGGATGAGTCCAATGGGGAAAAGGTGTAACGAAGCGAGGGAATGGGCCCGATGTGGAGCGAGCCGAGTGCAGGTGCACCAGGAAGTTTCCCCGTTGCTGTAGCAGGTTGCAATGGCCAAAACTGCTTTCCCTATTCCGGGATGGCCAACGATGTCTGTGGATCAATCGAGGTATCGAGGTACGTCACGATGGCGCACGTTGACCTTCCAGTTTCGGGCTTGCAGTCTATCGCCGATGGTCT
>SKPJ01000433.1 GCA_007119595.1 Myxococcales bacterium | reverse complement strand
TAAAGACATGGAACCCAATATCGTATCCGGAAGCCACCGCTGGGAGATTTTCCGGCTGACCTAAGGTCGGCGTACTCGGCACCGGCGGTTCCAACCATTGACCGCCGGTGCTGCCCCCTACTAGCGCCGCTCGATCCGCATCGGCATCCCCCCCTCGGGACGAAGAGTGATATTGACGTCGAAACCCACCGGTTCCTCGTCCACCGGCCGCAACCGATAACGGCGGGCGATGGTGGCGAGAATCAGTTGGGCTTCCATGAGCGCGAAATTATTGCCGATGCACTGACGCGGCCCGCCCAAAAAGGGAAAATAGGCAAATCGGGGGCGATCGGCCGGCCGCTCTCGAAATCGCTCTGGATCAAAGCGCTCGGGATCCGGCCAAAACTCCGGGTGGCGATGAGTGATAAATGGCACCATGAAGACGTAGGTGTTGCCCGGGATCCGAACGCCACCGATGACATCGTCTTCCCTCGACAACCGGGCAATCACAGGCACTGGCGGATATAGCCGCATCGACTCGTCGATGATCAACCGGGTCCACTTCAGTTCGTGCAGATCGTCGATGGTGGGAAATCGCCCTTCGGGGAGAACCTCGTCGAGTTCTTCATGTAGCCGGGATTCGACCTCGGGATGGCGGGCCAATAAATACCAGGTCCAACTCAGGGCAGTGGCCGTCGTTTCATGACCGGCAAGAAAAATGGTCAATACCTCATCGCGCAGTTGTTGGTCCGACATCGCCTCGCCGGTCTTCTCGTCGCGGGCCTGCATGAGCATGTCCAGCAGATCCGAGGGATTGTCGTCATTTTGGCGCCGTTCGGCGATGATCCCGTCCACCACATCATCGAGATCGCGCATGGCACGGCGGACTCTTCGGTTCTGTTTTGTAGGAACCCAAAGTGGCAGCGCGAGCGGACTGTTGGTGCGTCGAAACACATCGGGCATCACGATATCGAGGGCGGGCCCGACCGTATTGGTATGGTCTGCCATCGGCGTGCTCAGCAGTGTGCGGCCGACGATGTCCAGCGCCACCTCCATCATCTCCCCGGCGACGTCGATAACATCCCCGCGCTCACAGGATTTGCTCCAGGCATCGAGCTTCGCCGCCGTCGCCTCCACCATCGTCGCCCCGAAAGAGCGAATGCGCTGTGGGTGAAACGAGGGTTGAGCGATGCGCCGCTGGCGAAGCCAGAAGTCCCCCTCGCTTGTGACCAATCCATTCCCCAATAGCAGACGCATGATCTTGTAGCCCTTGGTCTGCTTGACGTAATTTCGGTGGTTCTGGATCAAGACGTGGTAGATATCGTCGGGATGGGCGAGGAATACCGCCTTTTGATATAAAAACCGCAGTCGAACGCGATCGCCATAGCGCTCTGTCGCATCTTGAAAAGCGCCCAAGATATCGTCTCGAAAGCGCTCCAGGTTGCCCAACAGATATGTTCCCGGCGGGCCGGGCAGATCGCGAAACGACGTGATTTCTTCGGCGACTTCGCTCATGGCATTCCTCACTACTATTCAGCGATACTGTGACGTGGGCCTGATAGTACGGGCTTCACCGATTTTTTTCACCGCTTCCCCTCTCGAGAAACTGCCATGGTGTTTTGGCTCTTTCGATCCTGGCGTCGCCGCCGACTGATTCGCCGTCCCTTTCCAGGACACTGGCGCAAAATTCTCGAGGACCGTCTGCCATTCTACAACAAGCTCGAGGACGAAGAGCGCGATTCATTTCATACTCACCTGAAGGTCTTTTTGTGGGAAAAACACTGGGAGGGAGCCGGCGGTCTGGAGGTCACCGAGGAGATGAAGGTGATCATTTCGGCGGCGGCGGCCCGAATTGCTCGGGCATTGCCGTTGTCGGTCTACGACCGGCTGCGGGAGCTGGTGATCTATCCCTCCCACTATTTTCATCCCGGCAAAGAAGACACGGTGGTGATGGGACAGGCCCACCACTTCGGAACGCTGGTACTGAGTTGGGATGCCGTCCAAAAGGGAATCGCCATCCCCGATGATGCACGGGATACGGCGATCCATGAATTCGCACACGTCCTCGACGCCGCCGACGGGGTTTTCGACGGCACCCCACTTTTGGAGAAAGGCCGGGACTATCCAATCTGGGCGGAGGTGATGGGACAACACTTCGCGGAGCTACAACAAGCCCCATTTCGCGGATGCCTGCGCGCCTATGGCGCAAAAAACGAAGCGGAATTCTTCGCCGTCGCCACCGAGGCGTTCTTCGAGACGCCGCAACAATTACAGAACTGCGCCCCCGACCTCTACGACGTTCTCGCCGATTATTTCGGCGTCGAACCGGTCTAAATGACCTTAAACAGGAGGTTCACCATTTTTATATACTCTTCGGGATGCGAAGTGTCGTCATCGTCGGGACTCGCCGAAACGTTCATCCTCGTTCACCGGGCTCATGAGCATTCTTGAAAGTCTGATGAAATCGGTCTCTCCGAACTCTTTGGATACCCCGCTGGTCGACAGGCCTTCGAAAAGTCATCGTGCCTGTCGTTGGCTGGCCCCTGGATGCCTTGGTCACTCTATCCGGAGCGAGGCCCGGATTCGGCTGTGGAAAGGTCAGACGGAAGCGCACCGAAGGAGGTTTGGAGCCGATGCCATCCCTCGGCGCCACGACGAGCGGTAGTGAGGCCTTGGCGCTGGCATCGCAGGCAGTGAGCGATCCGTCCACTGGGGTCAGCCTCGTGACATAATCGCATCGCAATAGCCGTGAGGTGTCGGTCCGACGGGGTAGGAACCGCTACCCGGGTCGAGTGGGCAAACCCGAGGCGGAGCTGCGATTGCCTGAAAATCGCGAAACTCTAATCCAGTATTACTACGCCGTGAGCAGAAGTTGAGTGAAGCGTCTGCGCGCCGAGAGCACGTCGAAGCGGCGTTGCGGCTCGCTCGACGATGCTACATCGCATCGCCTCGTCGCCGCGCCTTGTCCG
>SKPJ01000089.1 GCA_007119595.1 Myxococcales bacterium | reverse complement strand
TACACTCAAATGCGGCGGGTGCGTCCGCACGCGCGTTCGCTGATGTCGCTACAGTCGAGAATCCCCACTACGGGAGACGTCATTTATGTCACCATCGATCATCACCCACGATCCCTCGGGGGCGCTGTCGCCGGGATTTATCATCGCCTCCCCAAAATTGGACTCCACCCCCTTTGAGCGAGCCGTGGTGGTCATGGTCCACCACGACGAGGAGGGGGCGATGGGATTTATCATCAACAAACCCCTCGAGATCGACTTCGGCTCCCTTATCGAGAGCGTCAACGACGACATCGCCCGCCAGATCATTCCCTCCAGCTTTGAGATGCCCGTTCATTTCGGGGGACCGGTGCGCATCGAGCAGTTGTGGCTGATGTTTCAACGCGACCTCAATGGACACGAGGATCTGGCCGCCAATCAACGGTTATTGCATAAGATTGAACAGCCCGACGACGGCGCGGTCAATTTCAGCGACGGCTGGTTTCTCGCCGCCAGTGGCGATATCATCGAAGGATTTGCCCTGGGTAAACAACACGGTAGCTATCGGCCTTTGATCGGCTATGCCGGCTGGGGACCGGGACAGTTGGAAGAGGAGATCGAGGAGGGCTCCTGGCTGATGCTGGACTTCGACGACGACTTCGTCTTCGACTCCGCGCCCGGCGTTCACTGGGATGACGCATTGGAGCGTATCGGCGTCGATCCCACCGCCTTTTTGATGATGGCCAAATCGGGCATGGCATAATAGTAAATCTAGCCCCCAATGCGATCGCCCCGGCCGATCGCGACGGCGATCTTCTGTAACCCGCTGGAACGCAACGACTTTGTAATTTTTGGGCTCTATTTGCCCTCCTCTATCCCCCGGTGGGCGATCGCATTTATACAATTTTTCACACCCTGTGAAAAATTTATCTCACTTCCCACAACCGGCTTCCAACCCCTTTTTTTTGTTGACCTTTTCGCTGTGTCAGGGCTGTGGAAAACCTGTCGAGGCGCGAAATCGCCCTTAACATTTTGGGGTCTTTTCCCCGATAAACGATGGGCACTGACGGCGGTGGCTTTCCGCTCTTCGGCGCTGTGATCGACACACCACGCGGCACCGAACCAATACAAGGCGAGAGCCCCGCTTATTTTTTGTGATGTTTCCGACTTTTTGATCATACGACTTCTGCCCACTTTGACACCGCCCATGCAAGATATCTGGAACGCAGCTCTGCGCGAACTTCAGACCAAGGTTAGTACTGAGAATTTCGAATCGTGGTTCGAAAAGATCCGTTTTCACCACTGCGATGAGGAGATCTTTTATCTGGCCGTCGACGACGACTTTTTCAAAGCCTGGATCGAGGATAATTACCTCGATCTCATCGAGGATGCCCTCGCCGAGGCGACGGGAGAAGCCGTGGAGGTAGTCCTCGACGTCGAGGAGGCCCTCGAAGGCGAGGGACAAGCCCTTCAGGTCGATCTCGACGGTCAGCGCCAGGCAGCGCGAACCGCCCGGCTCGACGACGACATACAGACCGCATTATTCGACTATGCCGACGAGGAACAGCAGAGCCGCGATCTGGACCAGGTGGTCAGCGACTCCGGGATGAACCCCCGCTATACCTTTGATGAATTCGTCGTCGGAACGTCGAATCAATTCACCTACGCCGCCTGCCGGGCCGTGGCCAACACGCCGGCGCAGACCTACAATCCGTTGTTTATCTTTGGCGGCGTCGGCCTCGGAAAGACCCACCTGCTACAGGCGATTGGCGTCCAGATGCTGGAACAAGATCCGCGGGCGAAGGTGATGTACCTGTCGTCGGAGGAGTTCATGAATCAGCTCATCACGAGCCTTCGCAACAAGGAGATGAACTCCTTTCGCAACCAATTTCGAAATGACTGCGATCTATTATTGGTCGACGATATTCAATTCATCGGCGGCAAGGACTCCACCCAGGAAGAATTTTTCCACACCTTTAACGCCCTGTATCAAAGCGGCAAGCAGATCGTGGTGACCTCCGACAAATCGCCCCAGGATCTTCCGGGCATCGAGGAGCGACTGGCGAGCCGGTTTTCCTGGGGATTGATCGCCGACATCCAACCGCCGGGCATCGAGACTCGGGTGGCGATTTTGGAGAAGAAGGCCGAAGCCGACGGCATCGAGATGAACAAAGACGTGGCCATGCTGTTGGCGAGCAGCATCCGCAGCAACGTCCGGGAGTTGGAGGGCACGCTGATCCGACTCGGCGCCCAGGCCAGCCTGATGGGCACCCCGCTGACCGTCGAATTTGCCCGGGAGATGCTGGACCGGATGAATATCGACCACCGCCGCCGCATCGGGGTCGACGAGATCATGCGCACCGTGGCCTCCCACTTCGACATCACCGTCTCCGATATGAAGGGCCCGCGCAGAACCCGGGCCATCAGCGAGCCCCGTCAGATCGCGATGTATCTGTCCAGAAAGCACACCAAGCACTCCTATCCCGAGTTGGGCCGGCGCTTCGGCGGCAAAGATCACACCACGGTGTTGGCAGCCTGCAAAAAATTGAGGGAGTTGGTCGAGATCGAGGACAACGATTTTGCGCGATCGATCGCCGATCTGGAATCCATTTTATTTCGGTGATCTCCTCCAGCCCATCGTGGTTCGACACCGGACGACGCCCCCCAAGTGCGTCAGCGAGTATCGACGGTGTTCATCCCTCCCACTCCGAATGAATACTGCACCGGATTTGTGAGCGTGTCTGGGGCTTTCCAGAATTCGAGCCCCGTTTCGCTCCCCATTCCGGCCTGCCGATTTCCTCCTATTTCTCTGGCAGATCTGCCATCGTTGTATTCCCTCAAACTTCTCCGTAGGCTGGGCTCAAAATCGAATCCAGCAACTTGCCGGGAGATATTTTTGATGAAGAGTATTTATACCAACCGATTGCTCTCGCTTTCGTCAGCCTGTCTTGTGGTGATGCTCGCCATCGGGATCTCGTGCAGCTCGGAGGACGAGTCCGGCGACGATGACGCTCCCGGAGACAATGCCTCTTCTGCCCAGCACGACGCCGGAGCAGCTCCGGACACGGAATCGCTCCAACCTGTGGACGTCAGTGACGAGAGTGAAGAATTCGACGCTGCCGATGCCCACGACCCATCCGTTGACGCCGAAGGCGACGACGTCGATGCACAACCGCCCGGCGAGGTATGCGATGAGAACGACGCCATGCGTCTCAATGAAGACACGCCGTGGACCTTTCCCACCGAATGCATCATCGACCATTGTTGTGAGGAGTCCACCGCATGTGCCCGCAGTGAAGCCTGTATGGCCCGGCTGGCCTGTCACTACGAGTGTCATGTCATCGGCGGCAATCAGGGGACGTTTTGTTTTGATGACTGCAATGAAGAACATCCCGACGGGAGTAGTCTGCTATTTGACTTCGGTTCTCGATGCATGCTCAATACCGACATCGATCACGACGATTTAACCTGCCGGCTTCCCGGTGTCGCCGCCGAAAACGACGACACGATTCAGATCGAGATCGGTGGGGAATCGATGCCTGTAAACGCTGAGGAAGTCGTGGAATCCGCCGGTTCCCTGAGGATCAGTTTTTATTCGGGGACATTTGCCGGCCAGGGAAATGCGGTGCATATCAATCTCGACGCCACCGCCTTAAACGAGGGTGATGTGTACGGCTGTAGCGATGACGCGACGGTTACCATTCAGTGGGTCCCGGAGGGGTTATCCCCATTCATAGCCGACATTCACCGCGGTTCATGCACCTTCGAGTTGACCGAATGGGACGACGAGGCGGTGGCCGCCGAAATCGACGGTGTCCTCGAGGACGAAACGGATCCCGAATTTAGCCAAACCATCGACGCCCAATTCGAGGTTTTGCGATAACTCGATAGATGGAGCGCGGGCAGCCTTGCCCGCACCGTCGACGTTGCAATAGCCCGGAACAACAGCGACCAACGCCCTTGACTCTGAAAAGGGCTTCATGTTTGATTGCCGCGCTTGAGGCGGACCCGGGAATATTGCGCAATGATTGACGTTTTCCGGTCGTCACGACCTCGACGATCGCAGCGAATTTTTGAACCAAATGAGATAGCACCATGGCCAAGAGAAAAAGAACCTATCAGCCCAGTAAACGGCGGCGCTCGCGTCGCCACGGATTTCGCAGCAGAATGAAGAGCAAGGGCGGACGCAAGACGCTGAAGCGTCGGCGAAGAAAGGGCCGAAAGAGCCTGACGATCCGTCGTCACAAGAAGTAAGTCGATCCGTGACAGCCTATCAAAACGGCGAGCAGACGTTTCGCAAATCGGAACGGCTTCGAAAACGACCCCAATTTTTACACACCCGGCGGCGCGGACGACGCGCCGGTGGACGGTGGGTCGTGGTCTACGCTGTGTCCAACGATCTCGACCACTCCCGGCTGGGAGTGACGGTGAGTAAAAGAGTCGGCAACGCAGTGACTCGCAATCGATGGAAACGGCGTCTTCGCGAGATCTTTCGGCGCCAAAAGGAGTGCTTCGGTGATCATTTCGATATCGTGATCATCGTCAAGCCCAAGGGCGCACAGCCCTCCTTCGATGCGCTGCAAAACGATGTCCTCAAGACGGTGGGCCGGGCACTTTGACCCGGCTTAAACCGCGGAGAAAAGCGGTGAACGAGCACGACGAACAGCACCGATGCGGCGGCGAAGGCGATGACCATCCGCCAGTCGTTGTGTCGCAGATCACCTGGATGGCCTGGATCGCCATCGCCCCCATTCGCCTGTATCAGCGATGGATTTCGCCGCTATTTCCCCCAATGTGTCGGTATCGGCCGACCTGTTCGCAATATGCGCTCACGGCGCTTCGCCGCTACGGGCTCATCCGTGGAAGTTGGATGGGCATCAAGCGCATCATGCGCTGTCATCCATTTCAATCTGGAGGCTATGATCCGGTCCCATGACCGGTGATTGCAGCTTTCGTCCCTCCTCAACTCTCGAACCGACTTACGATGGAACAGCGACGCTTTCTTTTGGCGATGATTCTCAGCGGTCTTGTCATCTTCGTATGGCAGATCTTTTTCGTTCCTCCCATCGAGGAGGAACCCATCGGCGAGGAGATCGACGAGGTCACCGCCGAAGAGGAGGTCGAACTCGAAGAGGAAGAGCTCGTCGAAGAAGCTCCCGATGCGATCGAGGAACCGGAAGAGCTGGTACAGCCCGACCAGGAGATCGACGAAGACATCCCCGAAATCGAGATCCGCACAGATTTTATGCGCACCGGGGAACTCGATATCGAGTTGAGCAATCAGGGCGCCGTCGTCTCCGATGTGCGGGTCACTTCACCGCGCCAATACTCCGGCATCGGTGGCGAGTTGATGCGGGCCTTTGAAGAAGACGCTCCGCAGTGGCCGTACTCCTTGAGCTTTGAGGACGGCAATATCGACTTCGATCCGGAGCACCCCTTCGAGGTGATCGAAGAGGAGAGCATCCGCGCCGCCGACGGCGAAAGCTACAACAAGATCTTTTATCGCTACACCGACCCGCGCGGAAATTTCGCCGTCGACAAGGTCTATACCGTCGACGAACAGCGAAGCTACGGACTGCGCCTCGACGTCGAGGTCCACAACCTGCTCGAACCGGGCGGAGTGCGCCTTGCAGCGACTCCCTATCTGCACATCATCGGTCGCGACGACCCGGACAAAGAGGACAACTTCTTTGATTTTCGGCCCGATGTGTTGGAGGGCGTCTGTCACACCACGGACGACACGGAGCGAACGGTCTTTGACAACCTCGAAAACTCCGAGACCTACTCCGACTACAGTGTCCGGTGGGCCGGCGCCGACACGCGCTATTTCATCATGGCCGCCGCCCCGGTCGACCCCGCCGTTTCTTGTCGATTCGACAGCGCTGGCAGGGACTATCTGCGGGTCAGCATCGAACACGATAGCTTTTCCATCGAGCCTGCCCAGAGCTGGTCGATGACACATCTCCTTTATATGGGACCGAAGGATTTCGATGTCCTTCGCAATTTCGACGCCCCGGGGGATACCAATTACGAGCTGCAGGAAAGCGTCGACTACGGACTATTTACCGTCCTCGCCCGTCCCCTTCGCTGGTCTCTGGTTCGACTGTACAACTTCACGCTCAATTGGGGTCTGGCAATCATCTTGCTGACCTTCATCATCAAGGCCATCACCTGGCCGATTACCGGCAAGGCCTATACCAGCGCCGAGCGGATGAAACAGATCCAACCGCTCATCAAGGAAATCCGCGAAAAATACGAAAACGATCAGCAGCGGATGACCGAAGAGACGATGAAGGCATTTCGCGAAAATAATGTCAGCCCCCTGGGCTGTCTGCCCCTTCTTTTGCAGATGCCCATTTTGTACGGCTTATTCGTGATGATCTACAACTCCGTAGAGCTCTATCAGGCGGAGTTTTTATGGTACACCGATCTTTCGGCGCCCGATCCCTACTTCATATTGCCCATCGTCATGGGCTCGGTGATGTTTGTCCAACAGCGAATCACCATGTCCACCGCGGCGACGACCAATCCCCAGATGAAGATCGTCATGAAGGTCATGCCCGTGGCGTTTACGGCATTTATGCTCTTTTTGCCGGCCGGTCTGGTGTTGTATTACCTGCTGAATTTGGCGATGGGCCTGGGTCAGCAATTCTTGATCAAGCGCAAATTCCGGCTCGCCGAGGAGGCGGGAGAATCGGTGTAATTGATATTCTGTATATCTTGGATATTCCCCAACCGACGAGATGAAGTGCCATGGCTGACGATAATGACAACAGTCGAAAAAGTGCCCGTGGAGAGCGGGCCAAAAAACGCGACGAGGACGTACTGGAGACCAGCAACGGGGCTCCCAAAAAGCCGGAGAAGGTAAAAAAGGCTCCCCGTGAAAAGGCGACACTGCGATCTGGCAACGCCAAAGACACAGGCAACGCCAAAGACACAGGCAACGCCAAGGACACAGGCAACGCCAAGGACACAGGCAACGCCAAGGACACAGCCGAACCCGACGGCAAGACCGAAGAGACGCCAACAGAACAAGCCGTCGACCCCGTGGAAGCAGGTGTCGCCTGGCTCAGCGAACTCTTCGAGCATATGAACCTCGATCTCGATGCCGAGGGTAAGCAGGACGGACAAAACTTTGTCTTCAACGTCTCCGGTGCCGACGCCGACGACCTGATCAGCCGCTCCCGTAAGTCGCCGCGCCTCTCGGGTTCGATTCAGACTTTGTTGAGCGAGCATCTGGGCAAGGCGGCGCGGGGCAAAGTGGTGGTCGATGTCGGGGGCTATAAACAGGAGCGCAAAAAGCACCTGACCACCGTGGCCGATCAATTGGGCGAGACGGCTCGGCAGCTCGGAAAATCGATCAAGGTCGCCGGACTCAATAGCTACGAGCGCCGAGTTATTCACCAGCGATTGGCCGATGCAGATGACATCGATACGGAGAGCGTCGACAAGGGAATCTTTCGCAAATTGCGGGTGATGCCGGAGTGATTTTGACGCAGATCTGACGCCGGGTACTATTCGGCAAATGCAACCACCATGATCACGAGCACGACGATCGCCGCGATTGCCACACCTGCCGGGCGCGGCGGCGTGGGAATCGTACGGGTCAGCGGCGAAGACGCGAATACCATTTTGAAGGCCCTGGTGCCCGACTGGCCCGACGACACTGCCAGTCACCTCTTGCGACTCAGCCAGATTCGAAATCTCGACGGGGAATTGATCGACGAATCGCTGGCCGTATTCATGGCCGGACCGAATAGCTATACCGGCGAGGACGTCGTCGAATTTCAGTGTCACGGTGGCCCCATCATCTTGCGCCGTGTACTCGACGCCACGCTCAACGCCGGCGCCCGCATCGCCGGGCCCGGCGAGTTTACGCGGCGCGCATTCTTGAACGGACGCCTCGATTTGACCCAGGCCGAAGCGGTCGCCGATCTGGTCAACGCTACCAGCGAGAGCGCCCATCAACTGGCCCTGGAACATCTTCAAGGGGCTCTGGGCGACGAGATTCGCCGCCTGGTCGAGGTCTTGTTGGAGGCCATCGTATTGGTGGAGGCGGCGATCGACTTTAGTCACGAGGAACACGTCTACCAGATCGAGGCCGAAGAGGTGGGACAGCGGCTCGACGAGGTCTACGAACAGCTCACCGAGCTTCGCGAAAAATTCGACCACGGCCGCCGCCAGCGCGAGGGGGTGCGGGCGGTCATATTGGGCCCGACAAACGCCGGAAAATCGACGCTATTTAACGCCCTGCACGGAACCCGGCGAGCGATCGTGACCGATGTCGCCGGCACGACTCGTGACTATCTGGAAGAGGAACTCCACCTGGGCGGCACGGCAGTACGGCTGGTGGATACGGCCGGCCTGCGCACCACCGACGACAGCGTGGAATCGATCGGTATTGCGCGCAGTCGACAACTGGGACGCGACGCCGATCTGGTGATCTGGGTCGTCGACCGAAGCGCCGGTCTCGGCGAGGAAGACCGCACGCAATTGGCCCAACTTGCCGATCAAAAACGACCCACCGTGCTGGTACTCAACAAAGCCGACAAACCCGACGCCTTCACCGACGATGACCGGCGCCTTCTGCAGCGTTTTGAGTACCGCTTCGAGACCGCTCTGGACGGCGAATCCCCGCGGGGACTCCAAGAACTCACGGATGCCATCGCCGACATCGCCGCCGAACTGACCAGCGGCGAAGGGGTGTTGCTCAGCCGCGCTCGCCATCTGGAGGGCGTCGTCGACGCTTTGGAAAACCTCGATCGAGCCCGTCAGGGGTTGGATATGGCCATGGAGCACGAGCTGATCGCAATCGATCTGCGCGATGCTCTCGATGCATTGGGTAAAATCACGGGAAAGGTGGATACCGAGGATATTCTGGAACGGATCTTCTCCGATTTCTGTGTGGGGAAGTGATGATCCTCGATGCCTGTCGAAAAATAGGGTTATTCCTATTTTGTGCCGCCCTGATTGTAGGGATTGGCACACCGGTGAGCGCCGACGAAAGCAGTCCCGATATCGCGGCGCAGATCGCGGCGCAATTTCCGCTCGTCATCGATGAACCGCGTAGCTGGGAACCCGACGATCTGCTCTCGCTGTGGCATGGGGCCAATGCCTTGCCTCCCGGGGTGTGGGAGCACATCGAAGAGCCGATCACCATCGAGGGTATTGGGCGACCGTGTATGTCTTCGATGGGTCGTTATAGCGTTCGATGTCCCACCTTCGGTGACGCCGGGGGATATCACTTTTATATCTACGACACTCCACCATTGATCGGAGAGGGACCTGTCGAATCGCTTCGAGTACTGACCCGAACCGAACAACGCGACGTGCAGCTTCGCCGGGCGATCGTTCACCTGGCAATGGTCCATGTCGACCGGCAACTCGAATGGTCTCAACGGTGGGAGTGGCAATCGATCAACGGCTGGCAAACCGGCGACACCACGGCGCTCAACCGCTCTCCCCGAGGATATAGCCGCTATCTGGGGATGGACTCCGCGCGACTTGATTTGGTGACCTTTGCCGAAGAATTTTTCGTGCGTCCCGAGGATCTCTTGTTGGAAGGGGCAGACCGTGATCCGTCGATCGCCGGGCGCTTGGCCAAACTACACGTCGACGACACCTTGCCCTGTCGGCAATTTACGAAGCGACGGGTCATGCTGGAGTTTCTCCGCGAGCTCGACGATCAGTGGTCAACGCCGGAGCGAAGCGGCTTCGCCGGTCACCAAGAAGAGGCCCGATGTCCGGCCTTTCAACAATGGGCTCGTCCCGATCTTTTGGAGGGCTTCGATGTGCTGCTCCATGAAGGCACGGGCGAACAGGTGGAGTCGATCTTCGGCTATCTATTACTCCATGCGCGCTACGCTGAGCAGTCGACATCTGGCGACGACAGTCGGGATCGCTTATTTCGCTTTGACATGGTCGTCGACGACGACATCGATGTCTTCACATACGCTATGCGGCGAACCCTGGGTGGGCTCACCGCGGAGCTCTCGGTGAGCGAAGTCGGAACAGAGTCGATGAATCTGCGCCGCTACGAACTCCAGTTGACGGAGGAACAAAAACTGCGGCTGTTGCAGCGGCTGTGGGAGGCGGATCAGGCACTTTTGTATCCCTATTTTTTCATCCGCCGCAATTACTCGTCACTGCTGCTCGACCTCATCGAACCGGTCCTCGATAGCCCCCTGTCGAGCCGGCGACGCAGCTCCGTGACAACCCCGGATGTACTGCAAACTCTGGCTCGACAATCCAATGGTGATCACAACACGTTGCTAAAGATGCGGTCGTATACAGCCGATGACGACGAGCCGACGATTTCGCGTCTTATCGGTCCTCCGGGCAGACATCGTGTCCACCTCGGCACCAGTTGGGCCCCCGAGCGATGGGCTCCCAACCGGGGACACGCAACGGTGCACGGATCCTATTCCTATATCTATGATCGACTGGGAGAACCGCGTCGTCGGGGTTTTTTGGGCGAGCGCGGAATTCGGATATTGGGGTTGGATACCACGGTCTTGCTCGACGAGGATGCACTTCGCAATATCCAGGCCGATTTGACGGTCCTGGACTACGCCAATCTACAGCGTTGGCGACGGGATAAAACACATCGATTGGGGTGGGGAATCAGCGCCCGCCTGAGCCACGACGGCCGCCGCGACCTGTGGGGCGCCGCAGCCGTAGATGCGTCGCTGATGATGCCTGTGTGGAGGGGCTCGGAGTACGCCCACCACCTGGTGATTCACAGCGGTGCGACCGTGCGAAACGACATCTATCGCGGTGCATCCATCCCCCTTGCCGGGGCCGTGGGAGGGCTCTTTGGACAGGTTCATCTATACGGAAGTTACGTAAATATCCTGCGTTTTGGTGCCCGGACATCGCAATATATCAGCGCCGCCGGCCCGGCGTGGGAATTCGACGTTCGAGGCCACGCCTCCAGCCGACACGCCTTGCTATATCTTCGGGAACATCCGCTGGTGCTATCCCCCTATGTGGAAATGCTGTGGACCACTCGAGATTATCGCGAGGACGCTCCACCCGACGGATTCCAGACCTGGGAGACCGGAGCCCGCATGGAGCTTCCGTTTTAGCTCACCCAGGCTCATTCACCGGCGAGGTGAACTCGCCGGGG
>SKPJ01000558.1 GCA_007119595.1 Myxococcales bacterium | reverse complement strand
GCGCGTCAAGGCCATCGAAGAGCGCGCCGGTGATGCCGAGCTCACCGAGGAAGTGCTCACCGAGATTGAGACAGCCCACGGAGAAGTCGATGGGTGAACCAAAACCACTATTGCAGATCCGTAACCTGAAGATGCACTTTCCGGTCTACCGCGGTGTCTTTATCCGCCGCGAGGTCAGCCGGGTGCGCGCCGTCGACGGCCTGTCGTTCGATATTCGAAAGGGTGAAACCCTGGGGCTCGTCGGCGAATCGGGATGTGGAAAATCGACGACGGGAAGAGCGATCATTCAGTTGTATCGCCCCACCGATGGAGAGGTGCTTTTCGACGGCAAGGATTTATGCGACCTCGACGACGGCGAACTCCACCCCCTTCGCCGCGACTTGCAGATGATCTTTCAAGACCCCTATGCCTCGCTCAACCCACGGATGACCGTCGGCGATATCATCGCCGAACCGCTGCGTGTTCATAAGCTTGCCAAGGGCAAAAAGCGACGAGAACGTGTACAGCAATTGATGGATATCGTCGGCCTCGACCCCCGTTTTATCCGCCGATATCCCCATGAGTTTTCCGGGGGACAGCGCCAGCGTATCGGTATCGCCCGTGCGCTGGCCTGCGAACCGCGTTTTATTGTGTGTGACGAACCGATCAGTGCTCTCGACGTCTCCATTCAAGCTCAGATCATGAACCTGATGGAAGATCTGCAGCGGGAATTCGATCTGACCTTTTTATTTATCGCCCACGATCTGGCGGCGGTGCGCCATATCTCGGATCGAATCGCCGTGATGTATCTGGGAAGACTCGCCGAATTGGCCGACGGAGAATCGATCTACACCAATCCGCTCCATCCCTATACAGAAGCACTGATGTCAGCGGTGCCGATTCCGGATCCGGAGATCGAGCGCGACCGCACGCAGATCGTCCTCGAGGGCGATGTACCGAGTCCCATGAGCCCCCCCAGTGGTTGCGTATTCCACACCCGATGTCCCTATGCCTGGGATCGGTGCAAGAGAGAGATACCGGAGTTTAAAGAAGCGGAGCCCGGTCACCATGTGGCCTGTCATCTTTTGGATGAACCGGAACGACGTCGAGCCCTCGGCATGGCCGGTCGCGACGGCGCCGCCTCGACAGAAGACGAGGCGGTTGAAGTAAGCTCCAAGGAGCAGTCGGCCGAGGACCCCACTGATGAGAGCGCACCTCCAGAATCGGAGGCGGAGGAGGTAGCTTCCGGTGAAGACGCACCTCCAGAATCGGAGTCCAATCACGAGACCGCCGCCGAGGCTGAGAAATGAACTCCCAGTTCTCGCGGACCAGCCTGTTGCGGCTCACCGCCCTCACCGTGGCGATTGTCTGGGCGATCGCGAGTTGTCGCACGCCAGTAGCGATCGAAGGCAATTTACCGATCGAGCCCTTCGAGCAACCCACCGCGTCGCTGGCCAAAGATCCGGCAGGCCAATGGTACGTCGTCTCGAGCCTCAACGAGACACCAAGCAAATTTTTGACGATCGAATCCCAGGGACAGACACACCTCTTCGCCACCTTTATTCAGGGGGATCGCTCCGCGCGGCTTTTGCCGCTCACTCCGGTTGAGCTGGGCTGGTTTGAGCACGCCGCCAGCAGTGGAGCCGATCTAGAATTTCGAGAGGACCTGACGGACGTGGTCGTCGACACGACCATAGGCGAATGGTCCGGCGAGGAGCACCAAGACATACGGTGGCTCGGTCCTGCTCCCGATGCCCCGATCCGCGCCGTCGCCGTTCCCACAAATCTCGGTCCCGAGCGGGTATCGCTGACCTCTCATATCGCCGGCACCGTCGGTTTGGAAGGGGACGTAGTCCTCAACGCCAACGGAGATCTGAACGCCGCACAGGGGCCATATCTATTGTTGCCCGATGGCCCAACCGCTGAGATCGGACCGAGAGCTGCTGCGCCGGGCGCTTTGCTGGACGCCACCGATGAACTTGTCGGTTGGTCGATTAAAGAGATCGCCGGCCATCGAGCATCGAACGACGGGGAACTTCAAGAACTCGCCGGCGAAATGGGAGTGGAATTTCTCATCGCTCGCCAGGATGAGGACTGGCGGGTCGGATTTGCCGCCGATGGAGCGGCTCCGCGGCGAGGAGAGTGGCACCGTCCGGTGGCCCTCGCCGAATCCGGGTTCGTCATCGATGGAAACGCAGACCATGAGTCGCTTCGGTTGCTCTTGAGGGCTGTCGATGATCTCTATCACGACCATCCATTGAGCGCGGCGTACCGCCTGCATCAAACTCGCGAGGCCTGGAACGTCGACGGCAATGAGGTGGCGACGATGCTGCGTCACCAGGAACTCATCGGCGCCGCCGGGTTCTCTCCGTGGATGCGCAGTGCCATTCTCGAAGGGCAAAGTGGAATCGGTCCCGAGACATCGCTTTACCTGGCCCGCACCTTTGCCCATGGCGGGCAGTGGGATGCCGTTGCATCCTATGCCCAGCGCGCCATTGAATTATTCCAAAACTGGCCACGACAGCCCGGTGCGATTGGCATGGGTCGGGCCCGACTTCTGATCAGTGAAGCGCACCGGTATCGCGGGCAATATGATGGGGCGCTGGATGCCCTCCAGCGAGCCCACGGCGACTTTCTCAGGGCCGGTGACCGCTACCGCGCAGCACTCGTACAGCGCCACCTCGGGTTGTTCTTCGACAGACCGAGTTTGGATGTGGCCGTCGATGAATTGGAGGAGGTCGGTGCCAGATACGAAGCAAGTCGCACCCAATTGCTCGGAGTCGCTTCCCATATTGATCACTACCAACTCGATGCCGCCGACAGAGAGCTAAATTCGTGGACGGATCGATTCGGAGCAGAAGCACCGATGAGATTGTTGTTGTTGTCGCGAGCCCTCGACGCCCGGAGTCGTTGGCTACAGGGGGAGCGAATCGACGCCGGCGAACTAACCGAAAACGCGCGGGCCTCAGAGTACCATCGGGT
>SKPJ01000465.1 GCA_007119595.1 Myxococcales bacterium | reverse complement strand
TTGCGGCTGCGCGAGGAGTCGCAGGAACTCTACATCGAAATCATTCGAAATTATCCCGACTTCGATGAATTGGACACCATCTATTTCCAACTCGGCAGCAATCTGATGGAGCTCGGCGAGGAGGAGGATGCACTCGGACTCTTCGAGCGCCTGTTGGCCAATTTTCCGCAGACCCGATATCTTCCCGATGTACTCCTTTATTTCGGGGACTATCATTTTGACGAAGGGGATATGTTCGAGGCCCTCGAGGCGTACCAGAAGGTGGTCCAATATCCCGATACTCCGGTCTATCAATACGCCCGCTATAAGATGGGATGGACCTATTACAACCTGGACAACTACGAACGGGCACTCGAGGAATTTCTGAAGGTCGTCGATATCGCTGCCGCCGCTGATGAGGGAACCTCCGAGAGGGCGATTCTCAATCAGGTACGCAATGATATCGTACGGGTTTATGCCCGCATTGGTGCGCCGGACCGGGCGATCGCTTTTTTCCAAGATATCGCTCCCGAGCGCGAAAATTGGCTGGCCCTTAGCGAACGCCTCGCGGTCTATTACGGGGACGAGTCGGCCTTCGCTGATTCGACCGAAATGTACAACAATCTCATCGACGTCAATCGCGAAAGCTACAAGGTTCTCGATTATCAATACGAAGTGGTGCGAAATACGACCACCATTGACTCCTATAGCGACGACTCCATTCGCGAAATCGGTCGCCTGATGCAATTCGTTCAGTTGGCCGAACAGGGGCAGTTTTCGGAAGATGAGGACTTGTATCCCGCCCTATATCAAAAGGTCGAGGAATACACGAGAAATTGGGCCAATACCTATTATCGGGAAGCTCGTCGCACGCAAAACCAGAGCCTCTTTGTGATGGCCCATCACTTGTACGGATGGTATCTGGAGACCTATCCAGACTCAGAGCATCAATACGATATGACCTTCTTCCACGGCCAGCTTCTCTACGATCTGGAGCAGTGGGATGCGGCCGCAGTTGCCTATGAGCGAGTCCTCGAAATCGATCCCCACGGCGAGTACACCGAGGACGCCGTGTTGATGACCATGCTGGCCCTGTTCAATGAGGTGGAGACCGACGAAGATCGAGCTGAAATCGAGGTCAACCTCGATCCCGACGATGAAGACGAAATTCCCGAAATTCCAGAGCCTCAAGAGATGCCGGAGCTGGAACAGCGCCTCATCTCGGCGACCAAAAACTACATCGAATATGTGCCCGACGGCGAACAGATCGTCGACGTCAAATACACCCAGGCACGCACCTACTACGACTATGCACACCTCGAAGAGGCACACGTCATCTTCGAAGACATTGCGTTTAATCACTCCGACCACCGACTGGCGCATATCTCGGCAAACCTCCACCTGCACGCGCTGAATTTATTGCAGGATTATGAAGGGTTGCGCGATGCTGTCGCCGCCTATGTCGAGCAATCGCCGATCGACGATCGAGAATTTCAAGAGGATCTCTACGAGATCAATATGGCAATTCGCTACAATATCTGTGTTGTCCACGATGAGGAAGAAGAGTGGGAGGAGGCGGCGCACTGCTATTTACAATACGTTCGCGAATTCCCGGAGTCTGAGCAGGCCGATGCTTCGCTATACAACGCGGCGCTCGATTTTGAGCGGATCAATGAAATCGGAATGGCCATTCAGGTTCGGCAAAACCTGCTCAATCTATTTCCCGACTCCGAGCTGGCACCGGAGACGGTGTTTAACCTCGGTGGTAACTACCATGCCTGGGCCATCTATGGAGAAGCCTCCGATTACTACGAGATGTTCGTTGAGAATTTTCCGGACGATGAGAACGCCGAAGACGCGTTGTCCAATGCGGCGACGTTTCGTCATGGACTTGGAGAATACGACAAGGCCATCGCCAACTACGAGCGCTATCTCGATTTGTTCGGTGGCGAAAATCCAGAGCGGGCGGCCGACGTCTTTTTTCAGATCGCACAGATCTATGAGGAACAGGATCAGGATCAAGCGGCCTACCAACAATATCAGGACTATATTCGACGCTATGCCGAGCAGGGCACGCCGGATCGATTGGTGGAAGCGCACGGCAAGATCGCCCTGCACCATTGGAACGGCGGTGATCGAGATCGCGGCCTCGATGAATTTGAGCGAACGCTCGAGGTCTACAACGCGTTCTCGGAGGAGGAGCAACAGGCGATGAGCGATGGGCGCGATGCCGCCGCTCAGGCGATGTTTATGCGTGGCGAGGTGCTCTTGGAAGAAGCCGAAGCCATTCGCATCGACTCCACCGACGATGAAGAACTGCAGGAAGTGACCAGGGAAAAACTCGAGGCTGCCGTGGCCGCGCGAGAAGTCTACGAAGAAGTCATCGGATTTGGTCGGCCCGATTGGGCAATCGCGGCCCTGTATCGAATCGGCAGCGGATTCCAGGACTTCGGCCAAACGCTTCGCGATAGTCCGGTGCCGGAGCAACTGACGGCTGGCCAGCAGGAGCAGTACCGGGGATTGATCGAAGATCAGGCGGTTCAATTCGATGACATGGCTGTCGAGCTGTATGAGCACGCACTCAACACCGCTCGCGATGCCAATTGGTTCAACGAGTACAGCGAGCAAGCGGAGGTCGAATTGGCCCAATTGCGGCCCGCCGAGTATCGGCGGCCCTCGGAACTGCGCGCACAGCCAATTTATCTACGAGATCGATTCATGGGATCGCCGTTTATCAAAGAGGTAGATGACGATGATTTACTTCGAGAACTCGAAGAGGGTGAGTTGGCAGGCGATGAAGCCCCACCGGTTGAAGATGGACGCACTTCCAAAGTCGACACCGACGCCGACGACCAACCGGCTTCGTGAAAACGATATGGGCCGGTGGCAACGCCGGTCCGGTTCAACAAACGCCCCAGGTGAAGGCGATGATTGTTATCAAATACGATGACCAGTGCTACTGGCAAACGGCTGGGCAAACCAAGCTGGCCG
>SKPJ01000301.1 GCA_007119595.1 Myxococcales bacterium | reverse complement strand
CGATGGTCCACACCTGGGCACCCATCTGTGCCAACACCGCCGCCTGATAGCCCGATCCGGTCCCGACCTCCAGAATTCGAGCGCCCTCTTGCACATTTAGGGCATCTGTCATCAACGCCACCACATAGGGCTGAGAGATCGTCTGTCCCCGACCGATGGGGATTGGACCATCTCGATAGGCGAGAACCCGGAATTTCTCGTCGATAAAGCATTCTCTCGGCACCTGTCGCATGGCCTCCAACAACCGCGGATCATCGATACCTCGCCCTTCGATCTGTTGGCGAACCATGCGTTCTCGTGCGTTCTCGTACTTCATAGCTACTCCCGATCCGTACTAACGATGCCTACGACTATGCATCTACTACGGAACAAAGTTACGTGCCCCAACCCCCCGGTCCAACCTTGATTACTTCCTTGACAGAACAGCCTGCACCGCCTTTTCGACTTTCCCCACTAAAATCACCCCCTTGAAAAACACCACCTGTGCTGGTGCCTGCTCCAGGGCCTCACGATCGGTTTTAAGCCGCTCACTGACCACCAGCACAACCGGCGGATCCGGCGCCATATCGCGGAGCCGTTCAATACGCCGGCGCAGATAGGCGAGCCTCCAAAACCCGACGATTTCCAACCACACCTCGGCCCCACTCTCGGTGCGCACCACATAATCGGTGACCAGTACCTCGTTATCGCTCAACTCCACGATATGACCGCGCCTTTTCAGCTCCCAGCCCTCTGGTCCCTTCTCGTCGAATCGCTGCTCGAACCACCGCTCCTCCTCGGCGACCCACTGTCCTTTCGGCCTTTTATGAGGAAGGAGGCCGGTCTTTTCATCGAGTTCAAATGCATATTCCTCGTCGTCCCATTCAATTTCGGCTTCCACAGACCAACCCGAAAGGTGGAGCAGGGCCGGCAAGAACTTCGCCATCTGTACCCCGTATTTTCTGCCTCTTTTGAAAATACTGCTCGGCCCGTCGATCTCGATGATATAACCGCCATCGTCGCGGCGGGTTCGATGCATCAACCGATGAAATTTCAACATCTGAAACAAAAGGCGCAATTTATTGGAATCCTGCTCCACCAATCGAATTGTCATGCTCCGTGCCCTGTACAATACGGCCTGCGCCAGGGCCACATTGTATCGATGGAGCAACGCCAGCGGCTCCATCACCTTGAACTCCGCCAGAACCTGACGTTCTTCGAGATCGGCATATAAGGCGACTTCGCAGGCGTCGGCATCGATCTCCAGGATGGAGGCAGCCCGCTCCAAGACCTGGCGCCGCCCCGATTCATCGCTGGGGTTTCCGGCTTCCACGGCCAGATCGAAGACCACCTCGCGAACTTCCTCCGGCTTTCGTTGGGCATCGACCTCGAATTCACTTCGGTCGTACAAAAGCTTCGCCAGGCCACGCCAGATCAAAAAATCCGTCCCATGTCCGATGGCCCGCTGTACCTTCTCATCGATAATTCCCCGCGGCCTCCCCATATGAGATTGGAAGATTTCAACCAGATCACTCGCCCGTTTCATCGCCCGGGCGTCGCCGACGTCGAGATACTTCGGTGTGATCCGCCCCCGACTTCTTCGTACGCGCAGAAGGTCACTGGTAAGCATCGTGCTCCCGGCGTCTGCGGCTGACGTGAGATTCTACGGAATCGACGGTCACCAGCTCGTACAGTAGCGCGCGTTTTCCTTTGCTACGCCTCAATATCCGGCCCAGTCGTTGAACGTGTTCGCGAACGCTTCCCGAACCGGCGAGGACTACGGCCATCGACGCCTCCGGAATATCGACCCCTTCGTTGAGTACTTTGCTGGTCACCAACACTCGATAATCTCCACACCGGAACTTCTCGAGAATATTTCGCCGCTCTTTTACGCGGGTCTCGTGGGTAATCGCCGGACACAAGATGGCTTCGCTGATGGCATATACCGAGGCATTATCGTTGGTAAAAATCAAGATTCGATCCTCTGCATGGCGCTCCAACAGCTCATATAACAGCGCCAGTTTCTCCTCATGTACCAGAGCCATTCGTTTCTGGGCGTGATAGGCTTTCAGCGCCCGTCTTCCCGCATCGGACCGACTCGTCGCCGCCAGAAAGCGCCGCCATCCGCGCAATCCACCGAGTCGAATATTCTCATCGTCCACAAACCCCCGATAGATTCCTCGCTCGCGCTCGTAAAATTCGCGGTCCGCTTCGTTCATCGCCACCTCAAGCGTCCGGACCTCGTAGTCCGCGAGAATTTCACCGGATAGCTCCTTGATGGACTTTCGATACACAATCGGCCCCACCAGATAATCCAGATCTCGATGTCCGCCGTCGGCACGCTCCGGTGTGGCCGTCAAGCCGAGCCGATACGGCGCGATGCATTGGCGAGACGCCTGACGATAGATCTGCCCTGGCAGGTGGTGGACCTCGTCGAAGACCACCAAACCAAAGCGATCGCCGAGGCGGTGCATGTGGATGGCCGCTGAATCGTATGTCGATACGGTGATCGCCTCCACCTCGTGGTAGCCACCTCCGAGCATCCCCACAGGCCCCCCGAAAGCCTCCTCCAGATTGCCCACCCATTGCGTCATCAAATCGATCGTCGGCACTACGACCAACGTCTGCCGTTCCACCCCGGCGATGGCCAACACCGCAAGGTAGCTTTTGCCCGCCCCCGTCGGCAATACCACGACCCCCCGGCATTCGTTTTCAGTCCACGCTCTCAGCCCTTGCGATTGGTGCTCGTAGGGCCGAAAGCGACGCTCTATCTGGGCTGAACATCTCTCGTAGCGCCGTGCACGGTCCTCGACCTTCCATCCCTGTTTGAGCATTTCTCCCAGGGCCCGGCGGTAGCGAAACGCAGGACACCTCCAGGCGTCGATCCGGTCGTCAAACGCCCACCATTCGCCCATCTGATCGCCGTCGTCAAAGCCCTCGGCGATCAGCGTTCCCTCCTCGAACCGAAGCCGAATCTCTCCCCGGGGAGACTCGAATTTTTCCTCGAGAAACCAATTTCTTTCACACCCCATAATACCCCGTCGAAGGAGAGCGCCGCGATTGACCTGCAATGGCCCCGTTGATAGCCTGAGCGGCAGGATTTCTACGAATCCAAACAATCATAAACCGACCCTAGCGAAGAGTCTAACTGCGTGCCATCCCAGCCCGCCAGACACTTCTTCCAGAAGGGAGAATTATTCGAACAAAACTATCGAATCGTCCGCGAACTCGGACGGGGCGGATTTGGTGTTATCTACCTTGCAAACCAGTTGTCGATGGAGCGCCCCGTCGCACTAAAAGTCTTGCGCCCTGATCTGGCCGCCCTCGGAGCCACTCCGCGAAAGCGCTTTCTGCGTGAGATCAAGATCATCAGCAAATTGCGCCACCCCAACACAGTCACCATCTACGACTACGGGCAGACGTCAAACAACATCTTGTACATGGTTTTGGAGTATGTCGACGGGCTGACCCTTCAGGCCGCGCTGGACCGCCACGGACCCCAATCACCGATGCGTTCTCTGGGCATCACGCGCCAGATCGCTCGTTCCCTGACAGAGGCCCACTCCCACGACGTCATCCATCGCGATCTCAAGCCCGATAATATCATGTTGACCGATCTGGAGGGCGACGGTGACTTCGTCAAAGTTCTCGACTTCGGCGTCGCACGACTGCGCGGAAATAACAGCGTCGACCTGACGAGCGTCGGCGTACCCGATGGGCAGCGATCGCTGATGGGAACGCCCCGTTATATGAGTCCCGAACAGGTCCGCGGCGAAGATCTGACGGCAGCGGCCGACATCTACAGCCTGGGATTGCTCTGCTACGAGATGGTCGCCGGTGAACCCGCCGTTTCCGGTGAAACCGTCCTCGACATGATCCGCCAACAAAACAGCCCGGAGCCGCTTCCACTTACTGGTCTTAAGGGGGTTCCCCCGCAATTTGCGGACCTGATCCGCCGGGCCACCGAAAAATCCATCGCCCATCGCTTCGGCGACGGGGACCAATTGGTAGCGGCAATCGACGAAACGGCCCGCCAGCTATCTCAAGGTACACCCGATATTTCGGCGAGCAGTTCACAGGAGTTTCTGTCCACGAGCGGTCAGTTTTCAGCCATAGCCGCTGCCGACGACGTCACAATCGATGACCCCGGCGTTTCGGACTCAATGGAACACGCCAGCTGGTCCGCTGCCGCTTTTTCTGCCGAGGATTTCCAGAGTGATTTCACGACCTCACCGAAGGAAGAAGAGCTCTTCCCCGAACTCGACGATCACCGCCTCATAGAGGAAGAAGCTGCGGACTGTGACGACGCCAATGCCCTCGGTGACGCCACAAGCACAGAGCCCGCAACCCCAACCCCGACGCCGCCCACCGTTTCACCGCCTTTGTCTACTCCCTTGGAGCGTCAGGCCGCCGACGTCAGCTCACACTCCAACGCTCTCGGGCTATCTACCATTGGATTGTGCCTGCTCGGAATCCTGGCGGGAGCCGTATTCTACGTCGCCTTTCTCATCATCGCCGCATTCTTCGCCCACGTCATTGACGGGCAGTTCTCTGCCATCGTGGCAGCAGCAGTGCTCGCCATCATACCCATCGCCTCCACCCTCTACATTCATCACCGCGATGGGCCGAGGCTCACCGTTCCACCGGGCGGACCGTTTTTGGTCCGCGTTCTTACCATCACAACCGTCATTGCTTCCGGGGCCATCGTCATCATAAGCTTCTCAAGACCGGCGCCCGTGACGTATCATCTGCGCGGTGAACAAGTCGACGTTGGAGTCCACGGAGCAAATCTCGACACCCACTATGAGCCACCGAACCCAACCGGTTTGCATGACAAACTCTCCTTCGCCGTTGCAGGTTTTATCGAGCGTTCCGCGACCGCCGTCGGCCGCCTCGACCCGCCTTCGACCACCGAGCCCGATTCGCTCGACCCAGAGCTCATCTTCCGGGGCCCGCCGGCTCCCACCAGGCCTGGCACAGGAACTCTCCAAAGTGATCGAGACCACATCGACGCCACCCGAGACCGTCAGCCGGTGCGCCCTCAACCGCACACACCACCACCCACCCGGCCAGGCACCCGGGGAGATCACCCGGAACCGTCGGACACCCATACCACGCAATAATTTCCACTATTTCGAGGTCTGACCCATGACATCCAGCAGCGAACGACTGGCTCCCCGCGTCGACATTTCCCTCGACGTCTTTTTGCAGACCGTCGATGGTGACGTTCCCTGCAAGACGCGAGATGTCTCCTACGAAGGCGTATTTATCGTGCGTCCCGATCCACTCCCTCTGCGCAAACTCATTCGCTTCCGGACGCGTCTACCGGATGGAGAAGAGGACTTACAGATGCTCGGTTTGGTCGCCCACACGGTCAATGCCACCGATGCTGCAGAGGATAATCGGGATCCGGGAATGGGAATCCAACTATTCTCTCTGGGGAAAAAAACCCACCAACGGTGGCGCGATTATATCGACTTTTTGTACAGCGAAAATCCCGAGGCTCGCCGGTCGATCGAAGAAAAAAGCCGCCCCACAGTGCGTCTGCGTATTCCCAATCCATCTTTATTGCGCCGTTTTCGCACCGTCGATCTGCCGGCGGGAAAACTCTTCTTACGCACCCCCGAATTGCACCCCGAGGGTACGGACTTGGACTGCGTGGTGTCGCATCCGCTCAACGATGAAGAGTTTATCCTACCGGCACACGTCTTGGAGTGCGTCGATGGAACCGTAAAGGAAAGGGGACTTCGTCTCGCACTCCACCTACCGGAAGATACCTCCGCACTGGAGGAGTTTTTGGGCGGCACGATTCCAGCACCCGCTCCATCACCTCCCGACGAGCATCCCGCACATCCCGTCGACGAGGCCCAGACAGAGCCGCAAACTGATGCGCTCGATGAAAGCGACGAGCCAGACCAGCAGCCACCAACCGAAAGTGATGCTGAAATGGACGACGCCTCCGAGGCAGAAGTTCCTGAATCCGACGAATCCAACGACGAATCCAACGGAGAAACCAAGCAATGACCGCCCCCGAGCCGCGGCCCTTTCCCGACCTCCCGGATCCCATCAACACGATCCACATTATCGGCATCTGTGGAAGTGCAATGGGTAGCCTGGCTGCCATGCTCACCGATCGCGGCTACGCCGTGCGCGGGTCCGACGCCAACGCCTATCCACCGATGAGCACCTGGCTCGAAGATCGCGGCATCGACATCATGCTCGGATACGACGAGGCGAACCTTGATTGGGACCCCGACGTCGTCATCGTGGGCAATGTCTGCCGATCCTCCTACGCAGATGCCGTCGTCACCCGAAAGCGAGGCATTCCCCATCTGAGCCTTCCGGAAGCGCTACGTCATTTCTTTTTTGAACACCGCCGTCCCCTGGTCATCACCGGTACCCACGGCAAGTCCACTACCACCAGCATGTTGGCCTGGATCTTGACCCATGCAGGCCGCGACCCCGGTTTTATGCTCGGCGGCATTGCTGGAAATTTTGACTCCAATTACAGGCTCGGCGACGGCGACGTTTTTGTCATCGAGGGCGACGAATACGACACCGCCTATTTCGACAAAGTCCCCAAGTTCTGGCATTACGCCCCCTTCCGAGCCACGATCAACAATATCGAATTCGACCACGCCGATATCTATCCCGATATCGACGCCATCGAACACGTATTTCACCGCTTCGTCGACATGATTCCCGACGAGGGCACGCTGTGGATCAATGGCGACGATCCACGCTCGCGGAAGGTGTCCACCCACGCTAAATCGACCCTGCGGACCTTCGGACTGGGCCAAGACAATGCGCTGCGCGCCGACGAGATCGTCGCCGACGGAAGAAAAACCCGTTTCCGCACCCTTTTAAACAACGAAGTCCTCGGCGAAATTGAATTGCCGACCATGGGCGAATTCAACGTACGCAATGCCCTGGGCGCCACGGCCATTGCACTCGACGAGGGGCTGGCATTCGACGAAATCCGCCGAGCCCTCGCCGAATTCAAGGCCGTCCAAAAACGCCAGGAGTATATCGGCGGTGCCGGTGAGATCGACGTCTACGATGATTTCGCTCACCACCCGACAGCAGTGGCGGCGACGCTCGACGCATTTCGCGCTCAATTTCCCGATCAACGCCTGTGGGCCCTGTTTGAAGCGACCAGCAACACCTCTCGACGACGTGTCTTCCAACAGCAATACCCGGCGGCTTTCTCGGTGGCCGATCAGGTCATTATCTCGAGCCCCCGGGAAAAGACCGACAACCTCTCCCGAGACGAGCGCATCGACGTTGAAGAATTAGCCCAATCCATCGCAGACCAAGGGCCGACGACACGGCTCATCCCCGATGTCGACAACATCGTCGACACGGTCACCACCGAAGCCACCCCCGGTGACATCATCGTCGGTCTCTCCGGCGCATCATTCGACGGAATTCACCAAAAACTCGTCGACGCACTAACCCGCAGATTTCACGCAGATGAATAAATAAAACGGGGGCCCGCTCGCAGAGCCAGTGGACGAATCACGCAATGCGATGAGAGCGGCGCGACGGGGTACTGCTGGAGGTTTGACCGGGCAATAAAACCGGAAACCAAGAGATTTTTTCGCAAAATCTCTGCCCTGCTGTCGACAACATCCTCACGCGAGGCAATTCGCAACTCCAACCGTGAGGTTTGACCATGCCCCTGACGTCATCTGCCCTGTTGTTGGCCATGCTCACGACAGGCCCGATCAGCACCCCGTTGACACCGCCTGCGGCGTGCGTCGCCCCCATCGCCCACAAGTCGAATCGGCCTCGGCGACGGCGCCACAGATTGCTACCCACCGTCGTATTTGGCCTCGACGTCGCACCGCAACGTGTGGGGCGTTCTCGATTCGACGACGAACTCTCGGTCTCCGACGACAACGCCATTGTTCCGGCCACGTCCAACCAACGCCTCCACAACCGACGCGTGACCCGCTGGACCATCTCACTTCGATGGCGCTCCTCGGCACCGGATCACTCTGCTGAACCTGCCGTTTTCAGAGCCCACCGCCATCAGCTCTGTGATGACCTATTATCCCTTCGCAATCAGCGACCCAAGACACTCGTCGATGCCGTCGACCACTGGGCGGAAACATCGCGGCTAAGTGCTCTCATCGGCTACCGCCGGGAGGTAAACCGTGATTGAACGCCTGCCTGTTGGATATGTCTGGCCCGTCCTCGCCGCCTGCGGCGCTTTTCTTGTCATGCTCCCCGGCGCCCATGGACTCGACAACGAAGAGGCCTATCGGCTGCGGGAAGCCATATCCTCCTTCGATCACGAACCCGATGTCTACGAGGTGCAGAGCCGGGTTCTTTCCCACCGAGATTTTGACGATGAGCGACCCGATCGGTGGACCCGTCGCGCCCGTTTATCCCATCTGCTTCCACGTGTTCAGGGCCAGACCAACTGGCTCGACCAGCGCGATCGCCAAGATCAATTTCGCGAAAATATCGACGCCGACGAAGTGGGCGTCTACGGGCCCGACAATGCCCAGCACCTCTGGCGTGACAATCTTCGTTTTCGCTCGATTTACTCACTGCGACTGGACTTCGACCTTTCTCAGATCGTCTACAGCAGCGACGAAATGGCCATCCAGCGCGAAATCCGAAACCGGTGGTCCATGCGCGACGATCTCGTCGACCAGGTCACCGAGTTGTACTTCGCGCGGCGTCGTCTGCAATTGCACGCACGTCTCTTTCCCCATGAAGACCCCCAAGCCAGGCTCGACCGCCACCTCAAATTGCAAGCCCTCACCGCGCGCATCGACGCCCTGACCGGCGGCTGGTTTCGCCATCAACTCCAGGAGGATTCACGATGACCTACCGCGCCACTGCCAATTTGCTTTTCTTTCTTCCCATCACTCTCATCGCACCGGCATGCCAGCCCACCATGGACAGCGAATGTCAAAGCCTTCGTGATTGTCCCGATGGTCAGTTTTGCCGCCTCGGTGAATGCGCAGACAGAAGCGATGGTTCCTCCGGGGACATCAGTCCCCTCAGTGTTCCCGACGTTGGCGAGGCACCGTCGGAACTGGCTGCCAATCCCGATGCCGCCACCTTTGCCGACGCATCCGACGAGGAGTTTGCCGACGACAAGCCATCCCATCCATGCCCCGAGGCTCCTGTTGCCGACCGCCACAACCTCGTCCTCAACGAGTTACTCGCCAAAGTCCCCATGGGGCCCGACGGCGACGCCAATGGTGACGGCGTACGCCACTTCCACGACGATGAATTTGTGGAACTCGTCAATAAGAGCGACGAGACCATCGACATGACAGGCGTCGAAATTCGAAATGATAGCCACGTCCGATTTACATTTCCCAGCTTCTGCCTCAAACCTCTGCACGCCGCCGTAGTATTTGGCGGAATCGAGCCCGGCGCCGATTTACCCGATGGCGAGGGCTACGACTCCTTCGTCGCCGATACTCGTTTTGCCTACGCCGACGGCGGCGGTCGCGCCGTCATCACTGCAGCCAACGGTGATTCGATCGCAGACTTCACCTATGGCTCCCATCCGGCCCAGTCACTCAATCTCGACAGAGACATCCACGGAGACACCTATGTCTCCCATGGCGAATTGACCGATCCGCAGACCCTCTTTAGTCCCGGCACATGCGCCAACGGAGCCCCCTTTCCAACCGGCTGTGTCGACGATGAATCCCCCGACTCCCAAAGCGACGCCGCAAGCGACGAAAGCGACGAAAGCGACGAAAGCGAACCTAACGAGGAAGATGAAGACGCCGAAGACAGCGATGACAGTGCCGAAAATGATGAATCCGACGAAGCCAATACCACCTAAATCTCCTTCGTATATCGCAACTTGTATCCCCCACTTCATTTGGGTCGTACTCGCTCGTTCCTAACTTCTCTCAGGATTGACGACTTACTTCCCAAAGGAGCAGTTATGGCTCCGCAGAATCGGTCTACGCAACACATATTCGATATCGCCATCGTCGGCGCCGGTCCGGCCGGTCTCAGCGCCGGGATCTGGCTCGGCCGCTTTCTCCACGACGTGGTCCTCATCGACTCCGGTGATCCCCGAAACTGGGAGGCCCAGGAGGTACACGGATATCTCGGCTTCGAGCGCGTCCGTCCCGCGGAACTGCGAGGGCGTGGCCGCGAAGCCTGTCGAGACTACGATACGACATTGATCGACGCACGTATCGACCGCGTGATTCATCACGATCGTGACCAATTTGAACTCCTGTCCGACGACGGTCGATCCATCAGCGCCCGCCGCCTGCTACTGACCACCGGAATTCGCGACGACTGGCCCAACATTCCCGGTCTCGAGCGCTGCTACGGTCGCACCGTGCACACCTGTCCGAACTGCGATGGCTACGAGTCTCGACAGACCAGTACCGCCGTTATCGGTACCGGTCCCAAGGCCGCCTCCGTCGCCTTGGCGATGACCACCTGGACGGACACCATCACGATCTGCACCCACGGCGCCCCACCAAACTTCGATGAGCCGACCGCTGAAGCCCTCCAGCGACTCGACATTGACGTGATCACCGATCCCGTCGAACTACTCGAGGAGGATCACCGGGAACTTCGCTCCATTCACTTCGCCCACGCCCCCTCCATCGAGTGCCAACATCTGTTCATCGCCATGGGACAGCACGCCCGAGACCACCTGGGCGCCCAGATCGGCTGTGAGCGCAACGAATTCGGTTTCATCATCATCGACGCACATCACCACACATCGGTGTGGAACGTCTTCGCCGCCGGCGATATCACACCGGGAGCACAACTGGCCGTGCGGGCCGCCGCCGGAGGAGCCGAGGCAGCGCTTTCCATTCACCACTCGCTGATCCCCGCCGAGCGTCGCGTCCACAGACAGTGCTGACCAAGACCCGGCGCGGAGAAACGAAGGCGAGTCCACGCAGGAAAATACATCCCCGAAACCTTGTCCGGCATCGAATCGCAACGGATCTCGTGCTTCATTGGCCTTGCCCCGTGCTGATCTCTGGTAACATTCTCACCATAGATCCTATACTATCGAAATCCACGTCCAGAATGGGGGGGGGAATTGCCGCCTGCGCACTCAGCGCGGCACCGACCAAGTGGCGTACAAACGCACGGCACTGCCATATCACTTGCCCTTACACGTTCCGACCACAGCCGGAGTTTCAGTTCGATGAGCGACGACACCCCAGCGCCGGACGAGCCTTCATCCCCT
>SKPJ01000176.1 GCA_007119595.1 Myxococcales bacterium | reverse complement strand
TGAGCATCGTCTTATCGGTCAGACGAGCGACGATGTCCATTTCGACGCAGCGTTGGTCTCGATCGAGTCCTTCCCACGAACTCCACTCGCGCAGCGAGGGAAGGGAGCGAGCTTTTTGAAGTCGTAGATAGGCCTGGGCGACGATCTCCTCGAATACGTGTCCCATATGGCTTTGGAGGCGCGGTATGACGTGCTCCTCCCAGATCTCGTCGCCCGAGGTGGTCTCCAATTCATTGCGCAGGCCCTGGACCACGGCACGATTAAAGCGAAGAGCGGGGTCGGCGAGATGGTAGCGATAGGGAGCGTTTTGGGGGGCCTCGAAGTTTCGGCGTCCGATGATGAATCCCAGATTTTCCAGATTTTGTACCTTCCGGCGAAGCCCGGTTCCCTTTGGGATGCCGACCACGTCGGAGATTTCGCTTTGCGTTGTGCGGCCCCGTGCTATGGCGGTCAGGATGGCTCGATACAACCCGATTTTTCGAAGTCCTCGTTCCTGATTGATCACCGTCTCCACCAGATGCCGCACCTGCCCTCGAGGAGAGAGACACTGGGTGACGACGTTTTTTCGAAAGGATAGATCTTCGTCGATCGCCGACAGATATTCCGGTGTTCCTCCGAAGACGCCGTATGTGGTGGCCTGTTGTCGAAGCTCGGTAAAAGGGACCATCTCAGCGGTGTACCAGTAGTCGAAGGGCCGAAGGTGGCGCTTCCATTGAACCCGTCCGTATAACGCCGCCTGAGGACCGTCGAGTTCGCGCATCGTCGTCACCGCCGAACCGCTCAAGACGACCAATAGGGGCTGTTTTCGCCGGAGGCGATCCCAGACGGCGACCAGTTGGGAGCGGATGTCGTCGTCGCCGCCCAGCAGGTATTGAAACTCGTCGATGACGACCACCATGGGCCGATCGTCGTGACAGCGAAATAATTCGCGAAAGACAAACCTCCACGAAGGGAGTTCCTCCGGCCCAGCCATCGCCGGATCGTCACAAAAATCTGCCAGTTCACGAATGAAATCTCGGCGGTTGAACTCGGGAGTCGTGTCGGATGCCAGATAATAGAAGACGGGAACTTCGTTCCAGACACGACTCAACAGGTAGGTCTTTCCGATCCGTCTACGGCCGTAGAGAATGGCCAGGTGATGCCCGGCCTTCTCCGCGAGTCGGCGCAATTCACGCTGCTCCTCGGTTCGGTCGATGAACTCGTTCATCTGGTTCGCCTCCGGAAGTGCCTGGAAGAAGTAAAATGGCGCACACATAAATGTGTACACAACTATATGTGCACGCCACTTCCCCTGCAAGAATCGACGCCGCAGGCCTCCTCAACACCTTCCTTCCGCTCGATAGAGGGCATCTGGACACTCCGGGGTCGAGCAGGGGCGAGAAATGGGCCAGATGGGTGGGGGTTGGGGATTCGGCGCCCATTGCGTCTGCAAACGCCGGGAAGCAATGGTGAATCCATCGAGAACTTCCCAACCTCCAACACCTATTACCTATCACCGAATACCCATCACGACCGATCGACATCGACCGACTGAGACGCGCTGACACCATTGAGGTTGGGAAATAAGGTTGTCGTGTCCACCCGTCTATTGTGTCTCTTGGGTGTTAAACGGAGGAAATTCGATGAGCAGAGTCCATCTCTTCGAATTCAATGATCAGTATCGGCTTCGGTTTGGTTTGACTCATTTTCTACCTTCCCTTTGTGGTGATGACTCCGGTGGTGGTGATCACTCCGGGTGCAGTTGCTCCAAACGTGTACTCTCTGTTTGGCCCAACACCTGTTGCCGAAAGTGCTCTCGCAAATCCTGTTCTCCCCGGCGGGGAGCCGGCAAGGACTCCCCGGCGACGGCCAGCTCTCGGGCCCACGTTCCCTCGACCAGGCCGTCGATGAGATCCGGTAGAATCGGTCCTCAATCCAAACTGGTCGTGGTCCGCAACCTCACCCGGTAGTCGAATTCGATATCGTAGTCTGCCACATCATCCAGACGCAGTCGCAGATAGGCGTCATTGTGGTAGGCGTCGCGTCGCACTCTGACCAGCACTTTACGGGTGCCGTCGGACTCCGTCGTACACTCCACGTACTGATTTTCGCAGTTCCCGTCGAAATTCATCACGGTCACGTCGAGTTCGGCGATCTCGACGGGGCAGACGGCCTCCGGTTCGATGGTGGCCACGATCCAATAGTCCTCCGGACACCGCCAGAACCGATCGTTGTAATAGTGGCTGTCCCCGGCACATAGCGAAAAGACATCGGTCACCTCTTCGAATGCCTGAAACTCATCGACGTCGGGGCCACACCCCCCCCATTCATCGAGGATCCCTGTGACTTCGCCGGCCACGATCGAGTAGGAGTCGTTGAATCCCAGGTGATCAGGCCGATCACAGTGTATTGGTGAACCCGTGCATTGGTGTTCCTCGCTATTTTCACCCTGTCCACCGTCTCCACCACCATTGCCTCCGGCGTCTTCTGTGATCCCTCCATTTTCTTCTGCGCTCCCCCCGTCTTCATTTGCCGAGTTTCCGCTCTCTTCGGCATCTTCGTTGCTTTCCCCACCGTCGTTTTGGTGATTGGAATTGGAACCGGTGTCTTCTTCAATACCCACATCGGCGTCGACCTGATCAGCGGGTACGCACACCGAGCTGTGACAAACCTCAGCGCTAAAACAATCTTCATCGCCGTCGCAACTGACGTCAGTGGCCGACGACGAACAGGCCATCGACACCGCACACCACAACAATACCGCCCAAACTCTATTCATCGATCGCATCCGTTTCTCCATCGGGTATCCACCTCGATTGGTTATTTCTAGGCCAAATCCGACCTCATCGAAGATGCCATCGGATAAGTCGGTCTCCGAGGCGATCAGTCTTAGGAGTTCAAATTCCAGACCCTCGCTGGCCTCAACGTTGATTCCACTCTGAAGCGCCAGCGGTGGTCCCGCCGGCTCGATGGGATCGGCGTTGACCATCTCCAGCAAGAC
>SKPJ01000221.1 GCA_007119595.1 Myxococcales bacterium | reverse complement strand
GGAGATAAAAAGCATGAGCGCGGCGATGAAGAGCATGAGCACCAGGACCACCACGATCATCGCTTCAAAGATCCGGAGCTCTATGCCGAGCTCTGGAACAACCCCGAGCGAGACCAGTGGCAGCGCCCGAAGGCGATCATCGAAGCCATGGAGATTGAAGAGGGCATGACCGTCGCCGATCTGGGTGCCGGCACCGGTTATTTTATCCCGTATCTCGCCGAAGCAGTTGGCGAGGGAGGGACCGTGCTGGCTGTCGATATCGAGCCATCAATGCTGGAATATATCGATGATATGGCCCAAGAAATGGGGCTGGAGAATGTGGAGACCGTCCTCGCCGAACCCGAGGACTCCGGTTTCGAAGAGGCGTCCGTCGATCGCCTGCTCACCGTCAATACCTGGCATCATATCCCCAACCGGGGACAATACTCCGCCCATCTTCGCGAGCGGCTCACCGAGCATGGCGCGGTCTGGATCGTCGACTATCACGAAGATTCTCCCCAGGGTCCCCCGGAGGACCACCGTCTCCATCCCGACGTCGTAATGGGCGAGCTGGAGGAGGGCGGACTATCTCCCGAACTCGTCGACCTTCAGCTAGAACGTCAATTTGTCGTCGTCGCCAGGCGATGAGTCATCAATAAGGGGCGGACTCGGCGTGAAGATCGGAGGATTTGTGGGGCCACCACATCCATACGCAGATGATGACCGTCAACGCACAGGCGGCGGCAAATACCCAGTATAGTGTCACCGTCCAGATCGAGCCGATGAGTGCACAACCAACCCAGGCGGCGGCCACAAAAAAGATGCGGCGCTCAAAGGCAATGGCCAACAAACACGCCGCCATTCCATAGGTCATCATCTCGATCCCGATGGCTGCATCGATGGGAAGATCCCACATCCAGACTAACCCCCGATAACCCGAGCTTCCGCAGGCGATGGCAAAGACGCTGTACACCACGCGCCGGTTGAGTTCATTTTCGAAAAACTTGTTTCGCCCCGCATAGATAAAGACGCCAAGAATGATGGTGACGAAAATGATATTGACAAAACTCAGCGGCGTTGTGGGAACGAAAATGCCGAGTTCGACGGTCAGGGCCAACGCTCCGGCGAAGGCCGTCCACATTAGCCCCATGACGAGGATAAAGAGTGCTCGTCCACGCTGTCCGACCCGGGGATCGACGTCGCGCCGGATCTGTTGGAGCTCTTTGTAGTCCTGGCGGCGTTCCCGGAGTTTTGATTCCAACTCTTGGAGGCGCTCTTCGAAGGCGTCGTTATTCTTTGGAAAGTCGGCGATCAGAAGTGAGGCCGCCTTCTGAGCATCGCGCTTTAGCGCCCGATCGGCCATGGCCTCCAGGGCGGTCTGAAGACCATCGACAGCGCTGGGGTTTTTGGGACTGATCTGCAGCGATTGTTCATAGGCAAAACGGCATTCTCCGAAGAGTCGATACAGTTCGGTTTCGTCGACCTTTTGGCCTTCGTCTTCGCGCTCCAGGAGTCGTTGGACCTCCTGGAGTCGCTCTTCGCCCTGTGTGGCGAGCCGCCTCGATTCCCGCCGTCGACGGTAGTCGTTTAATGCATCGCGCAGATCGCGAGCGCTCTCGAAGCGATCTTCGGGATCGCGAGCCATGGCCCGCCGACAGATCGCCTGCAATTGCTCCGGCACGGAGTCATCGAAGGTGGGCGGCTCGCAGTCGTGGGCGTTGAGCATGATCGCAAAGAGGGTATTGCCGGAGTATGGTGGATGGCCGGTGAGCGCCTCGTAGAGCACGGCCCCCAGAAGGAATACGTCGGTGTGAGTGCCCAGCTCACAGCCCTCACTTCCGACCATCTCGGGAGCCATATAGGCCGGTGTTCCCGCCGGTTTGGTGACGTCTTTCGCCGACGCCAACCGCCCCGTGGGATCGTCTTCGATGGACACCGCGATCCCCCAGTCCAATACATAGACCTCGCCGAATTCACCGAGCATGATATTTTCGGGCTTTAGATCGCGATGGATGATCCCCCGGCTGTGGGCGTAGTGGACGGCGTTGCAGATCTGGATGAGGATCTCCAAATGGAGCTCCTCCGGATCGTCGGCGTCGAAGGCCTCCGGCGCTCGCTTAGGGTCTTCGATGATCTCCAGCCAGGAGATCCCCTCGATCTTTTTCATCACGATGACCGGTTGGCCCTCGTCGTCGCGCCCCAACGTGTAGATGGGAACAATATTGGGATGCTCCAGCAGTCCCGTGGTCCAACCCTCTCGCAAGAGCACCAACGTGGAGCGGTCGGATTGCGAATCGGGGTGTACTTTTTTGACCGCCACCTGGCGTCCCACCGACAGTTGTTCGGCCAGCGTCACAAGGCCCATCCCCCCTTCGCCGAGGGTCCCCAGCAATCGAAGCTCCGGTGCGGTTTGACGGTCTGAGTCCTGGAGAAGTCGCGGCAGTCGATTCACCAACTCATCGGCGTGACTGATAAGAGCCAGCGATTGCTGGCTCATGGTGACCGTTCGAGGACCCTCCACAGAGCAATCCTCGAGTCCCTGAGTTTTCCAGTTCTTGGTCAGCGCTGCTTCTTTATCGATCGTTTGTTCATTTGTTGTGACCGCATCTTTGCTCATGATCGTCTTCCGTGCCCTCGTTGGATCATATTTTTCCATCGGTGGTCGCTGGAAGGATACGGTACAGCCCCATAGGTCTCGATCAAAGCCATCGACCATCCATCACCAGCGCAAGATGTTTTGCTTGGACTGAGGCGCCGGATGGCCAACAATCGAATGGCACGAAGATGTTTTTGCATCTTGTATTTGTATTCACTCGCCACGGACCGACCGATGAGACTTCTTTGGCTCACAACCATCTCGCTTCTTCTGGTCGCCCTTGTGGGGTGTTCGGAATCATCGACCGACGAGAACTCCTCGACGTCGATCGATGCCGGGTCGGATATCGGCTCCGATGCCGATGTCGGTGCTTCGCCGGACACCGGTGATCGCGATGAGAGTGATGTGTCGCCGG
>SKPJ01000422.1 GCA_007119595.1 Myxococcales bacterium | reverse complement strand
GGGGAACTCCGATGTGGGTTGACGTCGATTTGTCCGCAAGAGAGACGCTCTTGCGGGGTACAACTCCCAGATATGGTCGCTTATCGACGCTGTCTTGCAAAGTGTCGAACGATGCAACGACGGGAACGTCGCCTGCGACCAAAGAGATTTATCGACAGCTCCTACTCCGTTGAGAGTTCGAAGGGATTGTAGACAGTGATGGGCATCGCCTCGAAATCACCAACGTTCCTGGTTACCAGAGTAGCCTGCCGCTCCAAGGCCGTGGCAGCGATGATACAATCGGGAAGACGCGTTCGATACTGTCGACGGAGATCGATAATCGATAACGGCATCAACGATATCGTCCGTCAGAGACACGACGTCTGCGGCACCGATAAACTCATTGGCCAATTCCAGTGCCTGGGAATCTACGAGGTATTCACTCCACCCGAGGAATTCGATTTTCGTGATGATTGAAACAATGAAACTATGGCGGAAGATATCGTCGATCAGCGCGTTCTCCGGGGGGATATTGCCGTCGAGATAGTAAACAAGGACATTCGTGTCGATAAGATAATTCCTATCATCCATGCCGTTCCCACTCGTCACGCAGGACATTCAATCGTTGCTGCAGATCATCGCTCGGTACGTTGATGGCGCCTCTGTATCTGGCAGGATCGAACTCCTCTGGCGCTGACGTTGCGTCGGTTCCATAGCGATGTCGCAAATATTCATAGTAATCGCGCAATTGCTGTTGGGCTTCGTCGGGGAGATCGCTGATGTCGAGGACTCGTTGGCTCATCACAAAATGTCCAATCGCAGGAGGTAAACAGGATAGCCTGAGTTACTAAACATACTGCCAGAAGTCGCCGATTCCAATTTGAGTTACTTTTTGCTCGTTTAGCGTCGATATACAGGGGGCGATCTCCTCCCGCCTGGTAAGAAATGGCGAACCGCCGGCCCATTTGCTGTGCTACACAGTGGAGATCTCCTCGGCCGACTTGCGTCGCAGGTGAAAAAGCCTGAACAGCTACATTCAGGCATCCAGATCGACCCGCCTTAGGAGCTGGGCGTTGATGGCGACGATGACCGTACTGGCCGACATCAAGACCGCACCCATCGCCGGCGACAGCAAAATCCCCCAGGTGTAAGCGACGCCTGCAGCAAGGGGCAGGGCGAAAATATTGTAGCCGGCAGCCCACCACAGGTTCTGGACCATCTTGCGCCGGGTCGCTCGCGAGAGGCTGACGATGCGTGGAATATCCCGTGGGTCGGAGCGTACGAGTACGATATGGCCGGCCTCGACGGCGACGTCCGTGCCGGCACCGACGGCGATGCCGATATCCGATGTCGCCAGGGCCGGGGCGTCGTTGACGCCGTCGCCGACCATGGCCACCGTCTTGCCCTGGTTCTGTAATTCTTTGACTTTTTCAGCCTTGTCCTCAGGGAGTACTTCGGCGAATACGGTGTCGATCTCTAATTGCTGGGCAACCGAGTCGGCCACGGCCTGAGAATCACCGGTGAGCATGGCCACTTCGATTCCACGATCGTGGAGGGCTCGCACGGCCTCAAAGCTCTCTTCGCGAATGGCGTCGGCCACGGCGAAGACCGCCAGGGCCGAACCACCTTCAATGAGGTAGATCGCCGTCTGCGCGTTGTCGCCCGCTTCTTCAGCAGCCCTGCGCAGGTTCTCGGAGACATCGACACCGTCCAACATGGCGGGGCCACCCATCTGGTACTCGTTTCCGTCCACAGTGGCGACCACCCCTTTGCCCGTAATATTCTGAAAGTCTTTGGCTTCTGGATAATCGATTTCGCGCTCGTCGGCGCTCTTTACGATCCCTTGCGCGATGGGGTGTTCCGACTCGGCCTCGATGCCTGCGGCGATGCGGAGCGCCTCTTCTTCGGTGAGCTTATCTGCGGTATCGATGGCGACCACGCGAAATTCACCGAGTGTGAGCGTTCCGGTTTTGTCGAAGATCACGGCGTTGAGATTTCGGGCTTCCTCAAGTCCGCGGCGATCTCGAATCAAAAGCCCTGAGCCGGCGCCCATGGTCGTCGAGATGGCGACGACGAGAGGAACGGCCAGTCCCAGTGCGTGAGGGCAGGCGATGACGAGCACGGTCACCACGCGAACCACTGTGAAGTCGATGGGGCTGCCCACCAACTGCCAGGCCACCAGAGTGATCAGGGCGACACTGATGGCGACGCCGGTCAGCAACTGGGCCGCCCTGTCGGCCAAAAGCTGGGATCGCGACTTCGACTCCTGGGCCTCAGCGACAAGGCGCATGATCCCCGATAATTTCGTCTCGTCGCCCACGCCCATCACTTCGACGCGAAGCGAGCCCTCACCGTTGATGGTGCCGGCGATCACCTCTTCGCCTTCCTTCTTGGACACCGGCTCGGATTCGCCGGTGATCATCGACTCGTTGAGGTTGCTCTTTCCCTCGCGAATCACACCGTCCACAGGGACCCGATCACCGGGGCGAACCAGGACCAAATCGCCCTCGGCGAGCTCGTCGACGCCCACTTCCTCGGTTTCACCGTCGACGATGCGGGTGGCCTTGTCGGGCAATAATTTTGCCAGCTCTTTCAGTGCTCCGCGGGCGCTCGAGATCGAGCGCATCTCAATCCAATGACCGAGCAGCATGATCGTAACCAGTGTGGCCAACTCCCACCACAATGCCGAGGCATCAAACCCGAATTCCACGGCCACGCTGAAGACGAAGGCCACCGTAATGGCCAGCGAAATCAGAGTCATCATCCCCGGCAAGCGCTCCTTGAGCTCTCCCCAGGCGGACTTTAAAAAGACCATTCCGCCGTAAAAATAGATGACCGTGCCCAACACGGGCTCGATCAGCGGAGAGCCCGGAAAGGTCGGGGCCGTATATCCAAAGAGCATCTGGATATGATCGGACCAGATGACGACGGGAATGGTGAGCACCAGGCACAACCAGAACTTCGAGCGGAACATCTCCACGCTGTGGCCGGCGTGTTTGTCGTGTCCCTCGTGGTCGT
>SKPJ01000308.1 GCA_007119595.1 Myxococcales bacterium | reverse complement strand
GGAGGGGATGTCCTGTGGCGAGCCCGCGATCGAGACCCACCACGGAATGCGCATCGTTCGGTGGTTGCTCGATCTCCGGCTATTCGTCGATATCGATGAAGAGAGACCCCCCGGTCCAGACCATAACGCGGAGGCAGATCTACTCGCCGAATATCTCGATGATGGAGAAGCTCCTCGGCGCATTCGCGAGTCGCGCGGACCCGATAAAGGAGCAAGTTCCTATCGGAACTCCGGTAGGAGTCGATTTTGGTGATTTCCCGTTCATCGCACCACGCTTGGAATCCCGCTCGAATGGCTCGATCATCTAGGAGTGGCCATGACTCCACGTCCAGCACAAACTCATTGGTTTTCGGGAACCCCGCTGCTTGATGGGCGAAGCCCGTGCGGTCTTCAGCTGCCCATTTCACGGCCTCCTGAATTGCCCAGAGGATCCTCCGGCGAGTCGGTGCTCCACCAGCCTCCAACTCCTGAAGGTGGTTCTGAAACGTATCGATAGCTGCCTCATCGACGAACGCGAGGAAGACGGAATCGTCCTCTTCGCTGATGAAGTCGACGTTGCCGAAGGAGCCCAGCACGGAAGTTTCGAGATGATCGCGGGTCTTGAACTTGAAGAGAGAGCGATTGTGGTAGGCGCTATGGGACTCGGTGCCGAAGTCTTGTTCGGAACGGGCGGCGTCGAAACTTTGTCGTACGTTCTTAGCGTGGGAGGTGAGATCCTTCGGGGGACTTACGAGAGGCGGCTGTCGGCTACGCCAAGTCGTCGCATTCTTCTCGACATTGTTCGCTACGCTTTCAGGCGTACCGATGAGCTCGCGAAGAGCCTGAATCTGGGCGACAGTCGGCGTGGAGTCACCAGATTCCCGGGCGTCCACGTCGGCTTCGTCGGCGTCGGTTTTTTCGGCGAGTTGACTGCGGGAGAGACCTTCGGCCTTGCGGCCATCGGTGATCCAGTTGGCAATATCTGTCATACGTCACTACTTCAATTGAGGTACAGCAAACACTCGAATTCCTTCATAGGAGTCGTTTGAACTGAGGGTTCCGCCCTGTCGCATTGCGGGAACTTGTGACAAGACGTTACCACCCGTCCGTTGGATATGTCGAGTTTGGAAAATCACGATCGACGGACCGCTTGATCGCGATTCGGACGATTTTATGTCTTTGGCGGTGAAATCTCTTTACTGTGGCATGTCGGCACGACGCTGCCAGCTAAAATCTCGCGCGTTGGCCTGAGCGCAACGGGTTTTTGGGCTCTCGCACCACTATTCGACGTGGCGGCACGGCCTTCGAGGCCAGAATCTCTCTCGCTGGGCTGACCCCCGGCGGTTTTTTGGCTCTTGTATCTCGAGTGGGCGTTCGTGCAGGGCCGTGGAGAGTAAAATTTCATTTTTTGGGCTGGCATCAACGGTTCTTCTTGGTCTTAGACCAATTTTTGGGGTGATGGTCAGGCCATTTGGGGCAAAATCGGTCGAGTGGGGCGTGTGTGAACGGCTTTTCTGGGTGCTAGAGCAATTTTTGGGGTGATAGTCAGGCGTTTTGAGGCAAAATATTGCGGGTTGGGCTCGGTTGCTTGTGGTTTCGAGTATTTTTGCACGTCACGGGTGTGTCGGTAGGGCGGGGGAGTGCTCTGTCGGGCCGAGTCGGTAGGCGTTGAGTGTTGGGGCTAGAAAGAGAACATCCCCGCGGCATGCGGGGATGCTCGGTGGTGCTGATTCTGCGTTGTAGGTCGGTGTTATTCGGCGGGTTCTGAGACCTCGGAGTCTTCGTCGTCTTGTTCCGCCGGGGCCATCGTGCAGGTGGTGGACCAACTCATCGTCGCCTCCATTCTGTTTTGCTCCGGGCCCCATCTGGTGAAAAATGAGGGTTGGCGCTCTCACGCTTCGGTCGCCGGTGCGGGAAGCCACACGATCATGCGGCTTTGCAGAAGTTCGGTGATGGATGCTGCGAGTGCAAAATCCCACCATTGGTCGAGCGATTCGGCGGACGTGACCCGGTCCAAAACGGCGGAGGTTGTTTCGTCCTCGATGACCAGGCGGAGTTCACCGTCGATGACGCAGGCGGCGATGGCGATGTCGCCAGTTTCGGTGAGATTGGCGCCGGTGACTGCTGCGACGACGGCGGCGTCGAATCGATCGCGGCGCAGCGTGGCGTGGGGGCGAAGCCGACCCGGGTGGTCGCGCATCTCGCCGGCCCGCTCGGGGAGGACCGCAAAGAGCTGTGCCTCTTCGTCGCTTCGCGGTTCGGCGTTGGCAAAAGCCTCGAAACGAGCGATCTCGACGATTTTATTGTGCTTCAACTCATCGAGCTGTGTTTGAGACGAAATCCAGCGGGCGAAGCGGCCGGAGAGCCGACCGTGGTCGTCGAAGTCCTGGGAAATCATGAATTGGTGGGTGGTCTCCACCGGTTGATCAAGGCGCTGTGTGGTTTCGGGCAATCCGTCTTCGAGGCCCGAAAAGACCTGCCCCACGGCGGCACGGGCAAAGACCTGGGGATCGATAAAGCGATAGCCGAAGGCCAAAAAGGCATCGGCAATTTCATCGGGGAATCGGGGAGCCACCTCGGAGAAGGCCTGACAGGTGCGCGCGAATTGGTCGAGGCCGTCTTCGGTGCGGTCCGGGTCGTCCAGGAGTTGGTGGGCCAGCCGGGCCGACTCCTCGAGCTGGGGCATCAAGACCTCTTCGGCGCGTCGTGCTCCCTCCGACTGAGGGTCGAGCCACTCCAGGGCGAGCAACACCCGGTAGCCCAGGTCCTGAAGCTGGCTGCGCGTGCGGCGCGCCAGATAGGTGTCGCTATCGACGTCAATTACGCCACCCACGAGTTGGTGCATAGAGCGGCCCACATTTTCGCGAAGCCCGTGGAGCGTCGAAAAATAGTCGACGCCGTCGACCAAAAATAGCTCCATCCAATGACCGAAGCTCCAGGCTGTGACGCGATTCCAATGAGCCCGCATATAGCCGACAGCGTCGCTGGAGGCATCGAGTCTCGGGCGGGGAGTGGGGTGGCGGCGCCCGGTATCG
>SKPJ01000109.1 GCA_007119595.1 Myxococcales bacterium | reverse complement strand
ACCGAGTCCGAGAACCGAGCCCGAGTCCGAGCCCGAGAACCGAGCCCGAGAACCGAGTCCGAGTCCGAGCCCGAGAACCGAGCCCGAGTCCGAGAACCGAGTCCGAGTCCGAGTCCGAGTCCGAGTCCGAGAACCGAGCCCGAGAACCGAGGGTTATCCGGGACTCCCTTCGCTTCGCTACGGTCGGGCCCGGGCTACAATTGCGGCGTCGAACAACGGACGCCGCGGGATTTTCGCCACGCTCATAATCGGTAGGCCAATCAATCTCGGACGACTTGGGTCGATCAACCTCATACGCCCCTGTGTCCATCCCCATCGCTCCGCATGCCCCCAAACCGGCCGCACCCGTCGTTTGGTGCGGCATTTGGAGCCCTGACCGAACCACCACTGGTTGATCGACGCGATCGACGATATATTTGTACTCCCGAACACAAATATCGATCGCTAATGAACTGACCGGTGCCCTGTGAATTGATTATGAATGGAAGTTGGTGGAGACGAATTGCCGCAGTCGTCGGCGTCGCCCTGATTACATGGATCGGATATTCGACGTGGGTGATGCACCTGCACGAATTCGTGGACGACTCGCGGGCCGTATTGCACGTCGCCGACCGGGCAACAGCCGGAGCTTCAACGACGGTTCGAGTCATCGTCAACGATCGGCACACCGGCGAGCCCACACCGGAAAAGCCGGTGGTATTGCAGATGGGCTCCGACGCTGTGGATACGGTTGCCGAGGGCGTTACCGACGAGCAGGGGGTCTTCGTCGCTGAGGTCGACGTCCCCGACGAGTTGGAGGAAGTGGAGGTCACCGCCCGGGTCGGCTCCGGGATCTCCGAGCAGACGCCATCAGCACAATTTCGGGTCGAACGCGATCACTCCCTGGTGCTCGGCACGGACAAACCGCGTTACCAGCCCGGCCAGGATATTCAGATTCGGGCCATCGCCCGTGAAATGGGTGGTAGACCGGTGCAGGACGATGTCGCAATCCGGGTCGAAAACCCGGAGGGCACTATTTTTTATGATCGCCAGATCGAGACGAACGACTTCGGGATGCTCCAGACCGTCTTTCCGCTCTCCGAGGTCGCCCCCGAGGGGCGGTACCGGCTGGTGGCGTCCTACGGAGATGCCGAGCGCGTGGAGACGGTGGAGGTAGAGCGCTATACGCTGCCCCAATTCGAGGTCCAGCTCGATCCGTCGAAGACCTATTACCGGCCCGGTGATACCGTCGATCTTGAGATCAAAGCGGATTATTTCTTCGGAAAACCGGTGGCCGACGGTGAGTTCATGCTTGTCGGTGCGGGCTACGTCGGCGAGATGGAGCCCTTCGAACGTATCGAGGGACGGCTCGACGAAGACGGTCGGGCTCAGGTCGAATTTGCATTGCCCGATTATTTCGTCGGTGCCCCGGAGCAGGATGGACTCGGCCTGGCGACCGTGGAGGTGGAGGTCACCGACGGCGCCGGCGACCGGGAGTCGTCAATCCAGGATCTTCGAGTGGCGCAACAGGAGTTGCTCATCGATGCATTTCCCGCCGGCGGTGGCTTCGTTCCGGGCGTCGAAAATCGCGTATGGGTGACCACCCGTACTCCCGGCGGCCGGCCCGTGGCGGCGACGGTCGAATTGGAGTTCGCCTCCGGTGCCGATTCACAGGTGATGGAGACCAACTCCAGCGGACTCGGCAGTTTTCGCTTCCTGGCTGATAGCGGATTTCAACAGGAAATTAAGGCCACTGCAGCCGCGGAGCGACCCGCTGCGACGGACGATGCTGACAGCGACCCATTGCGAGCTTCGACGACCCTGAAGTTGGGCTCCGACGAATCTCGAGATCTGGTGGTGGTCGTCGAGCGGCCGAGCTATCGGGTCGGCGACACCTTGGCCGCCGAAATTCTCTCCGGCACCGAGCGAGGATTGGTGTACGTAGATGTCGTCGGTCACAGCGAAACCCATTTTACGCAGACTGTATCCGTCGAAGACCATCAGGCCTCGTTCGATTTTGATATCTCGAGCGCCATGGCCGGCCAACTCCAGATCCGCGTCTGGTCTCTCGGACTCGACGGCGAGGTCCATCAGTCGGGCACCATGGTTCCCGTCGCCGGCGCCGAAGATCTGACGCTGCGAGTTCGGCCCGACGCCGAACAATACGAGCCCGGTGAACCGGCGCGGATTCACCTCGAAACCCGAGAAGGGGGCGAGGCGGTACCCGCTTCTGTGGGCCTGGATATCGTCGACGAATCGGTCTTCGCCCTCGGCTCCAACGAACTGGGTATGGCGGCCGCTCATTTTCAGCTCGAAGAAGAACTACTTCAGCCCTCGGCATGGCTGTATCGATACTCCCCGTCAGATCTACTTAAGCCCGAACCGGAGACCGTCGATTATATGCCCCATTGCGGGATGAAATATGCGAAGTTCGATCCCACGGCGAACCATTCCGATGGGTGGAGAGATCTCCTCGATCGCATCGAAGACCGCCAGGTGGAGCAGGCCAAGTGGAACGCCTGGATCGCACTCTTCTTTTTGATCATCATTCCACTGGCAGTCGTCGTCTGGATTTTTGTCCATCGCCGCGACAGCGATGTCCTGGAGAATTTGGCACCATCGGCGATGGCCCTGGTGGGCATTGCCATGGTCGCCCCCGTTGGCTTGTGGTTGACCATGGGAATGGCGAGCGGGCTCGGTGACGATATGGCGGCGGTGATTGTCTTTGCGCTGAGTGCAGGAGCACTGATCGCCACTGCCATTTTGCGGGCCGATCAGTCCGATGGCATGTTCTGGGCGGGCCTGGCCACTCTGGTTTCACTGCACGTCATTCTCGTCTATTCGGCTTTCGTGTGGTTGGAGGACTTTCTGGATGTCTGGATACTCTTCGAATACGACCATCTAATTGCCGGCGCAGGATTCGCAATTCCCTTTGTGATGGCCTATATCGCCGGAGAATATCTAAAAAAACAGCGGTTCATCCAGGCGCTGGCTCCGATCTTCGTGGGAGCGACATATCTGACGACGTCGTCGTTCATCGCCTACCACGAGGAGTGGTTGTTCAGTGCCCTATACGCCATATTGGCTCTCGGCACGATCGGCTGGGCCTACGTACATCGCTATCACAATATCGACTTTGGACAGCGGGTTGCCTACTTCTTTGCCGGTGCATTCGTCACGTTCTTTATCACGATCTTCAGCATCATCGCTGTGATCGTCTCTGCGATTTTTCTGTCGACTGTTGTCTCGGAAGAAACGTTTGTAATTATTGCCATCTTATCATTCGCCCTTGTGGCATTGTGGGCCGGCAAAGCGACGGTTCGGCGTGAGCAGGACTGGAGCATATTTGGGCTATGTGTCGGTTATTCGCTATTCGTCGCTGCGATTGTCGTCGACGTCATATACTTCCAGGTCTCGAGTACATCGCCACTCATACTGGCGCTGGCGTCGGCAATCATCGCCGCGATACTGATCTATCTGGTTGGAAAATTACTGCGCCAGTCGGCCTACGCTGAAGCCCTGGGCCTTTCAATTGCCGCTTCCCTGCTCGCAGCACCGCTGGTCGTCGGTGCACTTGCTTCGATGACCGGCTGCGATGCACAACATGAGGGACTAGACTCCTTCCAGGCGCTTATTGAAGATGAGGTGTATCGAGATGAAGTCAGCGCGATTAGCGTCGATGGATTCGGCGCGGCCAGGGAATTGGAGGAGGTTCACGCCCCTGCGGAACTCGCCGCTTCCGCTGAGCCCTCTGCCCCCGCCGATTCCGCCGCTGATGACGATGAAATTGCGGTGCGCGAATTTTTTCCGGAGACCTTATTTAGCGACATCGTGATCACCGGTGATGACGGCAAGGCGGTCATCGATCTGCAGATGGCAGATTCGATCACCAATTGGAAAATCGACGCCGCCGCCGTCTCGGCGCTGGGTTCCATTGGCACTGCCAACGCGGATGCCATCGTATTTCAGCCCTTTTTCATCGAACCCCAATTGCCGGTTTCACTCACCCAGGGTGACAGGGTTGTCGTCGCTGTGTCGGTGTTCAACTACAGCGGAGAAACGCTGGATATGACGGTGGAATTGGAGGGCGGTGATTGGTTCGACGCCGACGCCCGACAGCGCCGGTTGCATCTTCCGCCGAGTCGAGTCGACAGCGTGGAGTTCGAGATCGAGGCCGTGGAAAACGGTGTCCACCAGATCCAATGGACGGCCCGGGCCACCGGTGTGGAATCCGGGAATTCCATCGGCGACGCCGTGCGCCGAACGGTGGATGTCGAACCCCATGGCCGTCAACATACCGAGGTCGCTTCCGGTACCCTCGACGGTCCCACAAAGCAGATCCTCGAAGTCCCCCATCACGCCGTGGAGGGAAGCCCATTGGCGGTCCTCGAACTCCACCCCGGCGTGCTCGGTCAGATGGTGGAGGGCATGGATGCTCTGCTGTCGATGCCCACCGGTTGTTTCGAGCAGACGGCGTCCTCTCTCTACCCGAGCGCCATGGCATTGGCCTATATGGAACAGACCGGCACCGTAAATCCGGAGATTCAGATGCGCGCCGAGCGCTTTATTGCTCAAGGATATCAGCGGATTCTCGGTTTTGATCAGGGCCGGGGGGGGTATTCACTCTTCCATCATTCACCACCGACTGCGTCCATTACGGCTCATGGTCTACGGATGCTCGGCGATGTCGATGAGGTCTACTCCGTCGATCCCGACGTGTTGAAGTCGATGTTCGAATATGTCGTCGACCAACAAAATTCCGATGGCTCTTGGGATGTCGATCAAAACGCCAGTTATGCCGTCGGTGTCACCGAAAAGCTCAGTTTGACGGCGTTTATCACCTGGAGTTTGTCGACCTACGACGCTGACGCCCGGGCGGTCTCGAGGGGAGTCGAATATCTCGTCTCTGAGTTGGAGATAGCCGGTGCATCGACACGGGATCTGGCGCAGGTGCTGATCTTATTGGCGGCGGTCGAAGAACACAGCGATTTACAGCGACGAATTGGCGCGGAATTGAAAGAGCGCGCGGAACGCGACGATGGAGTGGTCGCCTGGCCCTTCGACGGCGAAGGGACGAACCGAGCGGGAACCAGGAACACCGTCGAGAATACGGCCTTTGCCACGTTGGCGCTGCTCACCTCCCGACAATCGGCGGATCTCGCCGAGGGCGGATTGGCCTTTCTGGCGGAGTCGAAGAGTGCACGCGGGTGGGGGACTACCCAGGCCACGGCTGTGGCACTGGCGGCGTTGATGGCCGCCTCCGACATTGGAGAGACCGTCGAAGAAGGGACCATCTCGGCAATTCGCGATGGCGAAGAGGTCTGGAGTCTGGAGCTCGATGATCAGACCGGCGGCGAAGCCCATATGACCCATTTTGAGCTCCCTTCGGGTACTACGGTCGTCGAATTACAGGCCCCCGAGGACAGTGGCTTCCAATATCGATTGGAGACCCGTTACCACGAGCCCTGGGAGGACAGTGCGTTGGCTGAAGACGATCTGGTCGTGGAGGTGGAATACGACCGCACGGAGTTGACGGTCGACGACCGAGTGGAGGTCATGGCGGCACTGGAGGTGCGCGATGAATCGGTGGGAATGGCCATCGTAGACGTCGGAATTCCTCCCGGTTTTGCCGCCGATCGAGCGACCCTCGACGAGGCGGTCGACCGGCGTGATATCGGAGATTACGAGGTTTCGAGCCGGCAGGTCACGTTATATTTCGAGAATATCGACGGTCGCGTCCAGACTGTGTTCGAGATCATCGCCCAGCAGCCCATCGAGGCCTCCTCCGGATCCAGCTCGGCATATGACTACTACGCCCCGGAGCGCGAAACTCACCGCGGCCCGGTGGACTTCGTGGTTCGCTGACCGTTTGCTGACAACCTATCAGATCCATCGACCGATGGGGGGCGTGGGGACCGACCACCGGAGGTCGGATGACCGGTGATCCCCGGCCTCGGTGCAAACAGCGCACCATCGCCCGGGGCTACAGATGCCCCGCAAACAGCGCGGGGACAGCAAGCACGCGCAACGACGAACAACGGCAATCGACCTCGAGAGGTCAGATCGACCAATTGATCGAGTTCGATTGGGCGAACCGCAGTTGCGCGTGCTTGTAGTCCACGCGCAGCCGGAGCGAAGCGCAGGCATTTGTAACCCCGGGAGAAGGGGCGTAGTCAGCCCCAAGCCCGGGGATCGCAGGTGGCATCAACGACGACGCTCGATGACGCCGACCATCGATCCCCGGAGGTCGGATGACCGGTGATCCCCGGCCTCGGTGCAAACAGCGCACCATCGCCCGGGGATCGCAGGTGGCATCAACGACGAGCACCGATGACCCCGGTGACCTCAGTCCAATTCCCACTGCAATATCGGTCGTCCCAGGTCGTCGGACATGGTCCAGACGTCGGTGAAATCCCAGTCTGAAAAATTGCTCACGTCGCCGAATTCAGCCTCCGTGAGGCCGGTGGCCGGGCTGTTCTCGTCGTCTTCATTGGTGTCTGAGTTCCATCGGCAATCTCGGATATTGGTCTCGCTGGGAAAGCTGGCGAAGGCGCGATTCTCCGAGCTATTGGCGCCAAAATAGTAGGAGTCGTCGATCTCCGCCGCATCCCATGTATTGTCATTTGCGACATGACCCAGAAAGCCTCCTGCACTAAAGCCCCCGTTGACGTCCCCCGTGGCATAGGAGTCGCGAATCAATAACTCCATTGCGTAGATATAACCGATGAATCCAGCCATACGGCTGCCGTTGGGGACTGTGACATCGCCGGTGGCGACCGATTCCTTGATCTCACAAACGTTATAGCCCCAGGCCATTCCCAGCAGGCCTCCGAATCCATTGATCGCATCTTCGTCGGCTTGTCCGATATTGCCGGAGGCCTTCGACCGTTCGATGAGACACGTCGAGCTGCTGTCGATTTCGCCAACCAGACCGCCGACGGCGCGATTTCCCTGTGCGTTGGCCGAACTCTCGGAGTTGAGAATCCGTCCCCGGCTATATCCCACCAGACCACCGATGGACTGCTCGGCGCCTTGGACCTCGCCGGCAGATGTTGAGCCATCGACGGTCCCATCGGTGGTATTGTGGCCCACCAGTCCGCCCACCCGTTCTTGGCCCGATATCAACGCCGTGCCACTCGATGTCGAGTTCAACACGGTACCCTCGTTGAGGCCCACCAATGCGCCGACATTTTCTTCGCCGGAGATGGTGGCATTGACCAATTCCACATTTCGCAGATCGCCATCGTCGATGACTCCGAACAGCCCCACGTAGTCGTCGTTGGGAGTGTCGATCTCCAGATCTCGGATCTGGAATCCGTTGCCGTCGAAGACTCCGGTAAAGCCTCCATCCCAGTCGCCGATCGCGCCCTGAGCCTGGCCGATGACCGAGAAGCCGACGCCGTCCAATTCGATGTGGTCGTAGAGTTCGTAGTGATCGCCCAGATACTCCTCGCTATCGTCGATTCGAATCAACTGAACGGCGGAGCAAATACGGTAGGGCTCGACGGCATTTCCCTCGCCTCCGCCGAAGGGACTGGCGCCGGGGTCGCAACCGTCGAGTGGGCCCTGTTCGCAGGAGCTATTGGAGCAGGACTGGGAGTCGGGACAGGCGTTTCCACAACTTCCGCAGTGATCGTCGTCGCTGGTGAGATCGACGCATCCGTCGACCTCTTCGCAATAGGTCTGTCCACTGGGGCAATCGGCGACACAGTTTTCGTCGATGCACTGTTCGCCGTCCGAACAACTGCTACCGCAGCTTCCGCAGTGCTCATCGTCGTTGTCCAGGTCGGCGCAGGTATCATAGGCCGGACACAAGTCGTGAGCTTCGAAGGCGCATTCCTCGACGCATTGGCCGCCATCGCAATAGGCGACGGCGCCATCGATATCGGTGGAGCAACCATCGGGGCACTCGTCGACGCACTGGCCGTTTTCACAGGTCTGGCCGTCGGAGCAGCTAAAGGAAGGAGACCAGTCGTAGCAGCCGTTGGTCTGCTCGTGACATAACTGCACACCGGAATCTCCGGAGCATTGAGCGTCACCGTCTACACACTGGTCGGTGCAATCGTCGACACATTCGCCGCCGCTGCACTCGAGGCCGTCGGGGCAGTCGATGGAGGGAGACCAATCGTAGCAGCCATTGGATTGTTCCTGGCAGATCTGTACGCCGGCGTCGCTGGAGCACTGAGCGTCGCCGTCGGAACATTGGTCGGTGCAGGCGTCGACGCATTCTCCGTCGCTGCACTCGAGGCCGTCGGAGCACTGAACTGCAGGGGACCAATCCAGACAGCCCGTCGATTGCTCCTCACAGGTTCGTACGCCGGAGTCGCCGGAGCACTGGGTATCACCCTCGGTGCATTGGTCGGTGCACTCGTCGACGCATTCGCCGCCGCTGCACTCCAGCTCATCGGAGCAGGCGACGGTGGACGACCAGTCGTAGCACCCATCGGCTTGTTCTTCGCAGACCTGAAAGCCGTCGCCGCCGTCGCACTGAACGCCGTCTTCTGTACATTGATCGGTACAGATAATAACGCACTGCCCATCGCTGCATTCGTGATCGGCGGGGCAGGCGACCGAAGAGGACCAGTCGTAGCAGCCGTTGACCTGTTCCTGACAGACCTGAAAATCGCTCGTTCCGTCGCATTGAGCATCACCGTCAGAGCAATGGTCGGTACAGTCGTCGATGCATTCGCCGGCGCTGCACGTTAGGCCATTGGGACAATCGACGGCGGGAGACCAGTCATAACAGCCGTTGGTCTGCTCCTGGCAATGGCGCAGTCCGGAAGTCCCGGAGCACTCCGTATCGCCACCGGAGCACTGGTCGGTGCACTCGTCGACGCATTCGCCTCCACTGCACTGAAGGCCGCCCGGGCAATCGATGGAGGGAGACCAGTCGTAGCAGCCGCTGGATTGCTGCTGGCAGACCTGAAAGCCATCGACACCGTCGCATTGGGCATCGCCGTCGGAGCATTGATCAGTGCAGGTATCGACGCATTGTCCGCCGCTGCAGTCGAGACCATCCGGACAATCGACGGAGGGGGACCAGTCGAAGCAACCATTGGAATGCTGCTGGCAGATCTGAAAGCCATCGATACCGTCGCATTGGATGTCACCGTCGGAGCATTGATCGGTACAGGTATCGACGCATTGACCCTGTTCGCAATTCATATCGCCCGGGCAGTCCTCTGGCGTCGACCAGTCCAGACAACCCGACGATTGTTCTTCACAGATTTGATAGTCATCGCCGCTCGAGCACTGGGCATCACCGGTTGCGCATTGGTCGGTGCAATCCTGGGTGCATTGTCCGCCGGAGCAGACCTCGCCTGCGTTTTCACAACTCCTGGGCGCCGACCACTGGGCGCAGCCGTCGGCCCCTTCTTCACAGACGCGATAGTCGTCGCCGGAGCACTCCCGTTGACCCGGTGTACACGGAGCGTCGCACTCGTCGATGCATTGACCGTCGACGCAACTTTCGTCGTCGTTGCACTCGCCGGCGTCGGTCCAATCCGGACAGCCGGCGATGTCGACGCAGTACTCCAAGCCCTCCTCACCGCACCGAGCATCGCCGACCGAGCAGGCGGCGTCGCAGGCTTCGACGCATCGCCCCTCTTCGCAACTCGCTCCTTCGTCACACTCGGAAGGACTGCTCCAATCGGGACATCCGTCGATGGTCATACACAGCCGAACGCTATTTTCTGTGCACTCCATATCGCCGAGTGTGCAGATCTCCTCACAGCTCTGTTGGTCGGGGCCGGTGTTGGCCGTGGCATCCTCGTCGCTACCGCAGGCGGCGAGCAGCAACGTACACCCGACGGCCGTGACGAGAGCAAATAAACGGCGTGATAAATGGATTTTCATGGGGCACCAATCTGGGTAAAGGAGCACGATGCGAATATTTATACGTTACTCACCATCACTTTTCAGCTTCTTTTGGCGTCTTCTGCTCAGGCTCGCTCAACGCTACGCCCGGCAACATTCAACAAAACCAACAAAACCCAAAACCAAAACCAAAACAAAACCGGACCGAGATAAGCGCAACAAAACCAACAAAACCGGACCAACAAAACCGGACCGAGATAAGCGCGAAGTTCAGATATGAAGAGGATATCCGGGGATATGACGCATAGGTTTGCCCTAATAAAATGTCGAAACAGGGTGTGTTAGAATCGGGACATCGAATGAGATGTGATCGGCAGGGCGGATGAAGGTGATTTCGACCCGGAAAAAGGCATTAGCGAGAAGATTGGGGTTCGATGGAACCGCTGAGCAAGGATTTCAGCTCGGACAAGACAGAGCAGTGCGCTGCGAAGCGGTCTCGAGGTCTTCGGGAGCCGTTGGAGTGGTCACACTTAGCCTAGGGAGCGTTTCAGCTCAAAGATACCGGGTTCGTCGTCATCGGGAGGTTTGCAATGAATCGGAGCGCATCGTCTCAGTTGGACGGTGCCGCAGGGGAAGGTGGCACGCGTTCCGGCCAGCCATTTGACACGCTGGCGCTGGTAGTTGTCTTGAAATTGATGATGCAGTCTCTTCGCTCGTGCCAATAGCTCTCCGTTCTTCGATGCGAAGCGAGGACTGAGGGTGCCCATTGGCGATGGTGTCTTCGGACACGAGAAGGGATCGGTGCGGCAGATGCGTACCGGGCCGAGCACTTTCTTGCTGCGGCGTTGCTCGCGGATCTCGTCTTCGGCCTCGCGCAAGATATTCTCGAAGTGCTCGCGAACTTCCTCCAGGCTCATATCGTCGTAGCCCGGAGGCGGCATCGGGGTGATCTCTAGGTACTCCGGAGTGCTTCGACCATAGTAGGTTTCGGCCTTTTTGATTTTGAGAGTCTTTCCCCAGTGGCGAGGAAGGATCTTGAAACCCGGCCAGTCCTCAGCGTGACGGACCAGGCCAGCCTCAACCGGGTTCAACCACGTATAAATCAGTTGCCTCTCGATAGAGTCTCTGTCGAGCAACACGGTATCGCCGAAGGGCCGCCCATCCCACAGCGAATCGCGCCGTTTGAGGTTGTGGTTTCGAGCCCGCGAAATCTCCCGCATTGCATCCCGCATGTAGTCACTTCGCTCGCCGGTGGTATCCGTCGAGACCTGGTGGATATGGTTCGACATCGCCATCGCTCCGTGTACGACTTGGCCGTGGCGCTTCGAGGCCCGCGCGGTCTCAAAGAACAGTACTCGATTGATGAAGCTGTCGGGTCGAAGAAAGAATTTTCGCTGAAAGCAGCGCCGGCTGAGGTGAACAACCTGGCCTGGGATATGTCGACGTACCTGTGTCATCGGTAACCTCCGAAGGGGTGCGTTGGTGTCCCTCCGATCTGTT
>SKPJ01000352.1 GCA_007119595.1 Myxococcales bacterium | reverse complement strand
TGGAGCCAGTCCAGACGCGGTCTTGGAGGGCATTCGACCGGGCGGTATGTTTGGGGTGGGGCTTCGGTTATTCGTGGGAAATTCAATCTCGATGAATTTTCAGGTGCGAAATTATCTGTATACCCGCGCCGAGATCAGTCAGGGATCTGCAGATCCGCGGCTGAGCAATATGGTCCTGTTGTCGGTTGGCGTCGGGATCTTCTTTCCCGGAGAAGTCCAGATTTCGCGATAGGAATGAAGTTTCGCCGATCCCAACGAATGAGTGTATCGGCAGCGGGAGCTGTGTAGTCTTCCTCGCGAGTATCTGACATGGATTTTCGCCACCGCGCCCACACTGCGCTGGAGCGCAAGTCGCCGGGGCGCGCGTTGATGCTTTTGGTTCGGGGGTTGCGGCGGGAGCCGGAATACGACGACGCAGTCGACCTCCTTCTGTACATCTATATCCACCATATTGGACAACCGGGGCTGGAGTCAGAACTATTTCGCGGGCTGGAATTTCATCCCGATCGCGATCTCCTTCTGCGATGGATCGTCGATGGTCTGTGCGAGGAGGGAAAACCCGATATGGCGCGGGAGGTCAAGCAGTGGGCCCGACGCCACGAAATTTCCATCGCCCCACCACAGGTGGAGGATGAACCGAAGCTGCAGCCCGAGGCGAAGCCCCTTACGGAGCCCCCTGAAGAGTCCGACGGGGATATGCCATCTCCCGAAATACCTGCCGAACACTCCACAGATATCGATGCTGATGATGGTCAGAAGGGGGAGAGTGAAGGGATTGGCTGGGGCGAACCGGAAGAATCGGAAGGACTGGAAGAACAGGAAGAACCGGGCGAGACGGATATCGATGAGCACCATCCTTCAAAGGCGGTCCGGTTACCGAGAACAGGCCGTATATTTTCATATGGCGTTGCGGTGCTGGCCGCGGTCATTGCCGTATCAGTGGGGGTCATCGTGTTGCAGCATGCCCGCGAGGTGCAGCGCATGAGAATGGTCGACGAAGCGATGATCACCCTCGACGCGTTGGCGCCGCAGGACGTAGTGGAGGTGCTCGATGATGCCGAGCCCGCAACCGGAAGGGGACGCCGGGAATTCGTGGAGCGCCGGCGGTTCATCCGCGCCATCCAAAGATTGGAGGCCGGGGAAATAGCCGATGTCTCAGATGTCGACGAGGAGACCTTCGAGACCTCTTGGGGGCTCGCCGCAGCAGCCCTGGAGGCAACCGGCTATCGAGATTGGGAACAAGCCATGCGCTTTGCCCATCATCTGGAGCGCGCCCACGGAGATTCACTTCCCGCCTATTATGCGAGAGGTCGCATCTGCGAGGCTCGACGAGACTGGGAGTGCGCTATTGCGCGCTACAGTCGGGTTGGACAGCACTTTGAGGAGTTTGTGCCTGCTTATGCCGGATTAATGCGGATCGCTGCCCATCGGTTTGACGAGGAGGCGTGGCAACGCATGGCACAACGAATCGCGCAGATCGATGCAGACCATCCCTACGCACAACTTCGATGGAATGACATTTTCGCCCAAGGCGCCACGACAAATGATATGAGTAAGACCGGGCGTAGCTCCGACGTCGCGGATCGCTTCGTTCAACGATGGTCTCTCGTCACCGCAGCGACCGACGATGCACGGAGCGGACGATGGGATGAAGTGCTCGCCGTGTGTACCGAACTCATCGACGACGAGCAGTGGAACCTGGCATCGCTGTATATTCTCTGTGCACGAGGTGCGGCAGATTCAGCCGATGCTCAACGGAGCTGGGGATATTTCGAGGTGGCGGCTTTCGACGAGACTCTTTCGCCCCCGCTGCAGCTTCAGGTGCAGCTATTGGCCCCTCCGGCGTTGAGCGATCTGGGCCGGGCCGATCAAGCGTTGGCCCTCAGCATCCCATTCGGTGACGATTCGCCCGAAATAGAGAATGGCGAAGCGGTTAACCAATTCGTCGCCGAAGCAGATTCCCGCCGACCGGCTCACTTCCATCGCTACAATGGTCAGGGAGATGCAGCGCGGGATGAGGCGTTGCTCGTTCGTGCTCGCGTCCTGTCGGCAGCGGGGGCCACCGAGCATGCCCGCCGCGCGCTCGCTGCGGTGATCGCGAACGGGAATCATTTGGACCAGGCGAGATTTGAAGTGGCATGGACATATCTGATGGAGGGAAATCGAGACGGCGCTGAGCGGTCGATTGGCCAGATTGGAGATGAGCAGTTGGCCGCCGGCGTGCGGGGGTATCTTGCGTATTTGGAGGGGCGCTACGGCGATGCCCGCGATGCGATCGTAGAAGAGGAAGCCGAACCGCGGTTGGTGCGTATTCGAGCGCTCGCGTTCTTGGCCGATGGCAGAGCGCGCGAGGCTCTTGCGGCGTTGGATTCCGTCCAAGATGGGCTGGATTCGCTGTCACTCGTATCGGTGAGGATGCATATTGTCTCGAGAATCGGAGATGATGCCTCGCTGCGAGAGCTCGAAGAACTGGTCCCCAACAGGGAAACGGTTTACACCGTCGATCATCTCATCGATCGAGCACAGGCCTATTTCTGGAAGCGCCAACTCGAGGCGAGCACAGAGCTTTTGGAGCGAGTTTTGGAATTCGTTCCAACCCATCCGGAGGCAAATTGGCAGATGGGACTTCGAAGGCGGATGGAAGGCGGGGAGCGTTCAGCACGGTTACACTTTCAGCGCGCCTGGAGAGATGACAGAAATTCGACGGAGTTATTGATCGAGTCGGGGCGTGTCCATTTGGAGTATGGCCGATATGAGCGGGCGCGAGAGGTGTTTTTGCGAATTGTTATCAGAGATCGGCGAAACGTCGATGCCATAGCCGGTCTAGGAAGGGCCTACGAGGGGGGAGATCGTCAACGAGGTCGCCGCGATCTTGTGGAATTGCTCGATCGCTACTCCAATGAGGCCGTGGACCGAACGGCGAGGGTAGAGATGAAGCGATGGCTCGCCATCGTCAGTGGATCTCGACGAGGTGAAGAGGAAGCGTTGCCCCACCTGGAGCAGGCACGGCAATGGAGCGGGGACGGTGCATTGATTCTAAGTGAATTGGGCCGGTTTCACCTTGCTCGCGAAGAGTGGGAAGAGGCTCGCCAATATTATGCGAAGGGTTTGCGCGTCGATCCCACGCTGCCCGATATTCATCTGGGGTTGGCTCGCGTCGCATTGGCGAATGAAGAGATGGATGCCGCACAGGAGCACCTGAAGCGTCTTTTGCGCACGGTGCCCACCGGAGAGATGCGGCGAGAGGCCGGGGAGCTACTCGCTGAGATTGAGGAGGCCCAGTGGTGAGCCGTCGCGTCCTTATAGCGATGATCGTCGCGGTCATCGCCGGCGGTATATTCTCCTGGAGCACTTCGGTGGACGCGCTGGAGATCAGTGTTCACGGGGAGTCTCAGTTGGAGCTGTCGGTCGGGGCGGCGGGTACATTGCTCTACGTAGAGGGGACGCTGCGAGACGATCTGGGCGCAAATCTCCCCCAGATGGAAATCAATATCATCGTCGAAGAACAGGGGGAGGCCCGATTCGAAGAGGGACGGCATACGGACTATTTTGGACGGTTCGCGATGCCTATCGAGTTGCCTCCGGGCACCTACGATGTGCGGGCGGAATTCGAGGGGACCAGCCATGTCGCTGGAACTGCGGCCAGTCAGCGCGTGACGACGGATACGGCACCGACCGAATTGCGGCTTCGGGCTCCCAGTTGGGTGCATGGAGATGATACGGAGGTGCCGATCTGGCTGGAGGCGCGATCCGGGGAGCGCGGGCTCCCCACTTTTGCATCGGTGATGGTCAACGGCGAAGGCGTGGCCTCCGTGGACCTCGACGCCAGGGGACGGGCGAGTCTTGACGTAGGGCCCTATCTGGAACTGGGGGCCAACGAGGTGTCGGCTGAGATCGCCGCCACCGAGCATCGCGACGGCGCAACGCAGGTAGTCCCGCTCCAAAAGGTAAGCCAGCCGGACGTAAATGGACGCCTTCACCGCATCTTTTTTCGAATGGTTCGCGGTCTGGAGATCGAACTCACCGTCGAAGCCGGTGGCGAAACGCTGCCCGATATCGATGCCGAGATCTATCTGGAGCGCAATACGGAGTCGGTGGAGGGCGGCGACGAAGATCTGATTCGGCTGGTAAAATCCGTGCATAGTGACCGGGATGGACGTGCCACGGTACTCATTGATGACGATGAACTCGGATATCACGAATGGAATGTCTCTGCCTCGATCGCACCGCCGGCGGGCCCCGTCATCTGGTGGGATGGTGGAGTTGTACAACACGAACCCTCGCGCTGGCAGGGGTTGATACGCATTCTCGTCCTCATGGCGCTTATTGCAGCTCTGCTCTGGATTGGGCGGCGCGGAGTACTCGCCCTGTGGGATGCCCTACAACAACGCTTCGACACCGATGAGGAGGAAGTCAGCGATTCTATGGAAGACATCTTGGAGGCCGTCGAGAGCGTCACCATCGAGGCCGTTGCTCCTCCCGTGGAATCAGAAGCCAGAGAAGGGACCGGTTTGAGATTGCAGTTGTGGGATGAATGGGATGAACAGCCCGTCGCTGATGCGTCGCTGACGTTGAACGGCCCGGGCGGCGAAACGCATGAACTCTGTGCGTCGACGCAGGGGATCGTCGAGCTTCCATCGCTCCCCGCCGGTAGCTGGATATTGCGTGCGGAGGCTCCGGGCTTTGTGCCCGCTGAAGGAGAAGTCGAGATTCCCTCGGAGTTGTCGTGGGCCCGGATTTTGATGACCGCTGTTCCCCTGAAGATTCGGCGGGCCTATCGCTCCATGATAAAGAGGGCCCATGGCGAGGATTCCTGGGGTCGGCTTACTCCACGTCAGATCGAGGCTGCGCTGCGCACGGTGGAATCGGCCGGTGATGAAAACGCGATTTCGCCGGAGTTCGGAGAGCCCCGAAGATGGCGCACGATGCTCGACGATTGGGAGGATTGCGACGAGGGGGAGCGCGTCGACGTATTGCTTCGGATGATCACGGCAGTCGTGGAGGAGACCAATTATAGTGGACGCCGCTTCGATCGAGAGATTTGGGAGGCCACGCGGGAGGCGATGGAGCAACTCATCGATGGGCTGCAGGTGCGCCCGGGAGGCAACGATGAGGAGTAGATATTGGGCCATTGCCGCAGTCTCGGTGGGGTTGACTCTCCTGGTGGCCAATCCGGTGGCCGGCGCCGATTTTAATGTCGATTCCCGCGATTGGCACGGTTTGTCGGACTTCAGGACACTCGCCGGGCATCAGGGGGTGGAGTTGTACGATACGAATACCCTCGACTGGGAGCAGGTCGACACAAACGACATCATCGTCGTCGTATATCCCGCGGAGCCACTCGACGTCGCCTCCTTTGCGGGGTTTGTCATCGATGGCGGACGAGTATTGCTCGCCGATGATTTTGGAGCGTCTAAGGGATTGTTGGAGCGGTTGACCGTGGACCGAACCGAACCACTCCCCGAGGAGTTGCCGCATCGGCATTTCGTCGACGATCACAGAGGGTGGCCGAGGTTCTCGATCGAGGGCCGTCATCCACTTCTGGAGGGGGTCGACGAGGTCGTCGCCAACTATCCAGCCGTATTGCACAACGTCGGGGGAGCCGTCATTGGTTACGATCAAGATGGGGGACTGGTGTATGATATGAAGCTCGGCGACGGTCGAGTGGTGGTGGTCGCCGATCCGGGCCTATTTATCAATATCATGTTGCCCGTGGCCGACAATCGACAATTTGCGGCCAATATTTGGTCCTATTTGTGCGAGGATGTCGAAGAGTGTCGCGCATGGGGGCTGATCCACACCTTCGAGAGCGAGGGTGCATACGGAGAGGAGTCAACGGACGCCGATCCTCACCGGGATATCCAAGAGCGGGTCGACGCCTTCAACGAGCGGGTCCGAGAGGCCTTCGAGGAACTTCCGGGGACCGAGTTGTTGTACTTGATCGGCATCTTCTTGGTATTCGGAACCGTGGCGTATGCGACGACGGTATTTCCATGGCGGCGTTCCCGGCGGCTGTCGGAATATATCGAACGTCATCGCGATGAGGTCTCGCCGCCGTTGACGGAGTTCGACTGGAATTTGGAGCGCTTCGCCAATCCCGATGGTCGCATCAATTACGCGCTGCCCGTGGCGGTGTTGAAGGAATCCTTCGAGGAGCTCTTTTTGGATCAGTTTGGGCTGTGGCCGTCGAAGCCCGGCAAGCGACCACCGGTCAGTGAGTTGGCCCGGCGATTCGATGAGCGTTATCTACGTGGACAGCCACCGCAAAAGCGCAAGCGGCGGCGCCGTGAGGTGGAGCATCTACTGGTTCGTTTGACCGCGATTCCCAGTCGGCATCGCGTGTTTTTGGAGAGCGATGAACATTTTAGCGCCCGTGACATGATGCGCTTGCATCGTCGAATTCAGCGCGTGTTGAGCTGGATGGGCCTTCAGGAGTCCTATGAACGACGTACCCGTGAACTCGATGCCCGACGACTACGCTCCCGACGACGATGAGGAATCCATCGCCCGGGAGAGGCTCGAAGAGATCGCCGATCGATGCGACGAGATTCGCCGTGAGATAGGCCGGGTCTTTATCGGTCCTACAGAGACGATCGAGAGTCTTCTCGTCGCGCTCTTCGGTGGCGGACATATTTTGCTCGAAGGGGTCCCGGGAGTGGCCAAGACGACGCTTTGCCGATCCTTTGCGGCGACGCTGGGCGCGACCTTTCGGCGCGTTCAATTTACCCCGGATCTGTTGCCGTTGGATATCACCGGGACCTACGTTCCCGATCTGCGCAACAATGAGTTTCATCTGCGAAAGGGCCCGGTATTTACGAATGTACTTCTGGGCGATGAGATCAACCGGGCGCCGGCGAAGACCCAATCGGCACTGCTAGAGGCGATGCAGGAGCACCAGGTGACCATCGAGGGAGAAACCCATCGGCTCTCCTCTCCCTTTATCGTCTTGGCGACCCAGAACCCCGTCGAGCAGCAGGGCGTCTATCCGTTGCCGGAGGCTCAGCTCGATCGCTTTTTACTCAAGTTGGTCATTGATTATCCGACCAGAGATCAGGAATTGGAGGTGTTGAAGACCCACCGGCGCGAACAGCCAACTCCCTCGGAGGTCATCGACGCCGGGACGGTCAATCAAATCTGTGCTCTCGTCGAAGAGGTGCATGCCTCCAAGGAGATCATGCTCTTCGTTCTGAATCTGGTGCGACAGACCCGACGCGATGAAGATGCCGTACTCGGCGGCTCGCCACGGGCCTCATTATCGCTGTTGAGAGCCGCCCAGGCCCGCGCCCTGATTCGCGGGCGAAGCTACGTCATTCCCGATGATGTTCGCGATCTGGCAATGGCTGTCGTAGCGCACCGTGTGTTGGTGCATCCCGATGCCGAACTCGACGGTATCACCGGTCGCGATGTGGTCGAGCGTGCGCTGCACGCGGTGCCCTATGGCTAAACTTGCACAGGCCATTTGTCGATGAGTCTCTATCTGACAACGCAGGGAAAGTGGGTCTTTGTGACGGGCGCTTTATGTACGTTACTGGGAGCATTGGTGCGCGAGCCCCTTTTGATTCTCTTCGGGCAGGTTCCATTCGCCGTGCTCGTGGTCGCGGTAGCGGTCTTGATGCCCGCCGCACGGTGTCTGGATCGGCGCAATGCTCAGTTGTCCGTGGACACCGCGGATGGGCCATTGTCGGTGATGAGACTGCGGCGAGGCCGGGCTACGCCGCTGTCCATCTGGTTTGATAATTTTTCGAGCTCGGCACTTCATATTCAAAGCATTCGGCCCCATATGGAGGGATCCGTCGATGTATCGGCAACTGTGGACGGGCTTCGCATCGGTTCCCGAAAAGGACGTCGATTCGAGGTGAAAGCGCGTCCCACAGCGGTGGGGCGATCGAGTTTGCAGGGCCTGGATGTGGCGCTGGTGGATCGGTGGGGCCTATTGGCGATTCGCGATTATCTGCCCTGCCTTCAGGTCTTCGAGTCCTACCCCGGGATGCAAGAGCTTCGGTGGCGCCGACGATCGACTCAAAGCCCGTCGACGGCGCGGGCGGCCCGGGTCGTAGATCGGAGCAACCGATCGGGGACCGATCTTCGGGAATTGCGGGATTTTCAACCGGGCGATCCGCTTCGCACCATTGCCTGGAAGGCCACGGTGCGCCACCGCCGATTGATCACCCGCGAATACGATGATGAGCGCAGTGAGGCGGACTATATTGCCCTCGATATTTCCAGCACCATGCGGGCTGGAACGCCGCGGGGACAAAAATTCGAGCACGCCATCGAGGTCACCGCCGGGTTCAGTGCTCATTGCCTCGGCGAGGGCCGTCGAGTGGGACTCTGGACGTTCGACGATCGCCTGTATGGAGAGGTCGCTGCAGATCGAGGGCCCGCACAGAGACGGAGGATTCAACGCCATCTGGTGGGGTTGAACTCCGTCGCCGCACAGGGACGAACGGCTCTGGATGACGATGAATTGGAGGAGGCTCTGGCCGATTATCTTCTCGTGCAGGAGCGCCTCGATTTTCGGCGTGGTGCTGGTCTTTCGGGCGAGCTCGATCGACCGCTGTTGCGGCGCTGGCTCGGCGCGGTCATTCACTCAGAGCGCGAGCGCTGGAAGAGCCGGGGGGAGGCCTATGGTGTGATCGACGACTCGCTCTCTTTGGCGCGTCGTTTTCTTCGGCTTCGCGGCGTCCCCCTCGATCCGCCATCGGAGATGGCGACCGATGAGAAACTTCGGGGTATCGAGGCTGTTGTGGAGGCTGTGGTCCGCCGCCAAATCGCCGGCGGGCGATTGACGATCATCAGCGATCTCTGCGGGCTCAACGACGTCGAAGTGCTTCAACATCCGGTATCAGTTGCGAGACGCAGGGGAACGAAGCTGCGATTTATCGTCCCCTTTACCCCGCATTATGGCGATGAGCAGAACGCGGATGAACCGAAGGTGGAATTGATTCGCGATCTCTTTACCCGTGCGGAGCGTAAAGATCGCCTGGCGGTGGTCGAACGTTTGACGGCGATGGGATTGCCCGTGGAGTTTATCGGAGACGATGGGTGGGCGATGAGTTAGTTCTCGTCCGGGAACCCCGAATCTGAGCAAGACTGAGATGAAATCGTTGAGATGGTCATGTCGCGAAACCGCAGGCATATCCGTAGGTTATTCCAAGTGTTGAGCGAATGGCCAGATCGCGATTTCAGCCAGCATTTGCGAAATTCCGGGGTTTTCGGACGGGAACGAGTTAAGAAGTGGCTGTCACTGACTCGTCGGTCGATGACTCGTCGGCTTCGTGGCGCTCTCCGATTGCTCGTAAGAAATCATAAAAATACAGCCATCCGCTCCATAGGCTGAAAAACACCGAGATCGCCAACAACCAGAACCCCACGCGGTGAAAATTGAGCATCATCTCGTAGCCGTAGTAGTTGACCTCGTATGTGAAGTGGATGATCAGCCCCAAGAGGCCCGTCATCTGAAAGGCCGTTTTCAACTTCCCGCTGGCTCCGGCGCTGATGATCATTCCCTCACTGGCGGCCATGGCCCGTAAGCCCGTAATCGTGACCTCGCGGGCTACGATGATGATCACGATCCACGCCGGGAGCCGGCCCAGAGGGATGAGCATCATCAAGCAGGTAATGACCAATAATTTATCGGCCAGCGGATCGAGAAATTTCCCGGTCATGCTCACCAAATTTTGGCGGCGAGCGATATATCCGTCGAACCAGTCCGTCACACCGGCCACCCAGAATAGACAGACGGCGATGATGCAGCTGACGGGATCTCCCCAGAAGATGAAGAGGGCGACGACGGGGATCAAAAAGATCCGAAACAGCGTCAGGACATTGGGAATGTTGATGATATCCTGACGGATGGTCGTCGCAGTCACGGAGGGTCCTCATCGGCGCTGTATTTTTGATACCAATAATAAACAGAAACTACGTATTGACGGGTCTGCGCATAGGGGATGCCATCATTGCGTTGAACGGCGACATCTCCGGCATTATAGGCCGCTAAGATGAGATTGATATCTCCGTCGTAGCGGTCGATCAAGATGCGCAAGAATTTGGCACCGCCGAAGATGTTTTGCCTTACATCGAATGGATCGTCAACGTCGAGTGATGCGGCGGTGCGCGGCATTAACTGCATCAAGCCCATTGCGCCGGCGTGGCTGACGGCGTCGGATTGAAATGCACTCTCGATGCGAATCACCGCTTTGATAAAACCAAAGGGGACATCGTAGGCGTCGGCCGCCTCCTGGATGATATCATCGTAGGCCGCTTCCCGCTGGGAGAAGGGCACCGACGAGGAACCCATCGTCGCCTCTATCTCGGAGTCGGAACTGGAATCTCCTCCTGTGCTCATTGAGGAGCGGGAACCCGTGGAGGCTGAGAGTTCGTCGAGCAGTCGATAACCCGGCGCGGTTTGGCGCTCCGTGGTGATCAGTGTCTCGCCCTCCGGAGTCTCATAGGTATAGAGCTGGGCCATTGCGCTCGTTGGAATGAGCAGCCCAACCGTGGCAAAGAGCATAATTGATAGTGATACGAGAGAACGACGCATTATCTTCCGGCCAGTAGGTCCAGATTCCAATGAAGGCAAACGACAACGACTAAAAGTGATTACAACGACAACTTTGTTCCAACGCAAGAAAAGTCTTGGCCAATGATCCGAGACAACCCGATGCTTGCACGGGAGAAGTGGTAATTTCTTCGCACGTCACGGGATTGCGATGTCAGCCCCGGGTCACGCACTTCGCTCTCCAGCGACGGGGAGGATGAGATGGGTCGCCCCGGGGCGTCGGTGCTGTACCGAACAACGCCGGTCACCCGGGCCCCCAGGCGATTGTCATTGCGACGGAGGATTGTTATCTTGGGCCAGTCAATTCACATCCATTAACGGTGGTTTTTCCGACCCCCATCTAGTTCCGAACTGGTAGACAACATCGCGTAGATGAAAATTCACCGATATCTTCCCCGCTACCGCGTCCAAATGGAGTCTAGTAGTGATTCACCGTACGATTATTTTCGCAACGAGTTTGGCGCTGTTATTCGCCGGTTTGTTCGCGGCTGGGTGTAATCTCAGCGACGACGAAATGACTGGCAACCAGGTTGAACAGGAGAACCAGGACCCGAACCAGGATCCGAACCAGGACCCGAACCAGGACCCGAACCAGGACCCGAACCAGGACCCGAATCAGGACCCGAATCAGGACCCGAACCAGGACCCGAACCAGGACCCGAACCAGGACCCGAACCAGGACCCGAACCAGGACCCGAACCAGGACCCGAACCAGGACCCGAACCAGAACCCGAACCAGGACCCGA
>SKPJ01000167.1 GCA_007119595.1 Myxococcales bacterium | reverse complement strand
TCAGGCCGGTGTGGAGCCCTGGTTCGATATATCGGAGCTTGCGCTCCGCGAGGGGAATGGCTCCGCCCCGGACGGCCCCACCAATGTGGCGGTAATTATTCTGGAATCGGTGCGGGCTTCGGCGACCACGCCCTATAATCCGGAACTCGATACCACGCCCTTTCTCGATGAACTCGCCGGGGAGAGTTTATTCTTCGAGCAGAGCTACGCCATGGTGCCCCATACGTCGAAGGCCCTGGTGGCCATGCTCTGCGGTGTGCCACCCCGGATCGTGATGGAAATTGCCGAATCGCGCCCCGGCGGCGGACCGGGCCGCTGTGTGCCCACATTGCTCGGCAATTTGGGCTATCGAAGTATCTTCATGCAGAGCGCCACCGAACAATTCGAGGCTCGCCGCGGACTGGTGGCAAATCTCGGCTTCGATGATTTTACGCCCATCGAAGAGATGGACACCGACGGCTTTGAGGAGGCCAATTACTTCGGTTTTGAGGACGACGTGATGCTCGCTCCCAGCGAGAAGTGGCTTACGGAGCACGGCGACGCCCCCTTTCTGACGACCTATCTCACCATCACGCCCCACCACGATTATCTGGCTCCCGGGACCTACGGCCGCTTCGATTTCGCCGAAATTGACATCTTCAATCGATACCTCAACTCCGTTCGATATATCGACCATTTCGTCGAAAACCTCATCGAGCAATACAAAGCGCTCGATCTTTACGACTCCACCCTCTTCGTCATCGCCGGCGACCACGGCGAGGCATTCGGCGAGCACGGACGCGAACAACACGATAACGTCCCCTGGCAAGAGGGCATTCACATCCCCTTTCTTATCCACGACGGCAGCGGCACCATCGAGCCGGAGCGCTTCTCGGCGCCGGTGAGTCATATCGATCTGGCGCCGACGATCATCGAATTATTGGGGCTCGAGCTCACCGGCGGTGAGTATCCGGGCTATGTGGCGACCGACGTCAATCCGGAGCGCTTGGTCTATTTTAGTTGCTGGTACGACGACCAATGCGCCGGCTTTTTGCACGGCGGCCACAAATATATCCATCATTTCGGAAACCGGCCCGACGAGGTCTTCAACGTCTTGGAAGACCCTCGCGAGCAGGACAATCTCATCGCCGACTACACCGTGCCCAGCGAGGAGATGACGAGTATCGTCTTCGAATGGGCAGACGCCGTCGACGCCGCCTACGACGCTTATTTCCAATCGGTCATCAACCAGCGCGTGCTGGCCCGGGGGCCATCCTTTGAAAACCCCGTCGGCGAGCGCGTCGGTGATGCCCTGGAGGTCATCGGCTACGAGTGGCAACAGGCGGATCCATCAAAGCCCCCGTCGCTCGTCATCGGGCTGCGCGTATTGCGCCACTTCCGAATCTCCGATTCGGCAAAAATCATCGTCGATGGTGGCCCGGCGGGCCCGGTGGTACGAGAGCCACTGCGGGGTATTTATCCGCCCTTATTCTGGCGGCAGGGACAGGTTCTGATCGAGGTTGTCCGAGGCGACGTTCTCCAGCGGGCCGGCGTCGAGGCGGCGGTGAAACTCGTGGTCGGTGACGAGGAGGTGACCGTCGTGGATGGTGGGGGATATTGAAGTGGAAATTCGCCATTTTCAAGCGCCCTGGCAGGACGCGCTCCAATCACGACAGCGCAGTTAGTTCACCGAAGCATCGCTTCCGCTGCGCTCTCCACGAGGGCGGCCATGTCGGTGTCGGTAGCGGGTCTCATATTATTTTCCGCGCGCTCCGGCGTATACATCTCACCGGTCAAGGAGAGGACCTCCGATACCGTGGGGACACACTCGGCGAATAACTCGTCCGCCCCAACTTCGAGAAGAAATTCGTCGAGCGCGTTTGCCAGATCCCCTGCTTCGGCGTAGCCCAGAACTGTAGCCACCCTCTGCAAGCGCCCATCGTCGGTTGCTGCGTTAAATCGCAGCAACTCGGCCAATGAAAAACTACAGGCCACCCCATGGGGCAGACCAAAATGAGTCGTCAGGGGATAGGACATCGAATGGGCCAAGGCGGTTCGTGTCTGACTGATAGCCAGGCCCGCCAACAGGCTGGCCTGCGCCATTCGAGCGCGAGCCGTACCGGCGTCTCCATCATCTATTAGCTGCGGCAATGCCTCCCACGCCAATACCAGGGCTTGTGTGGCAAAGCTGAGACTGATGGGATTCGCGTTTTGGTTCCAGATCGACTCGAAGGCATGGGAAATCGTATCCAGCCCCGACGAGATGGTGATGCGACGGGGAAGAGTCGACGCGAGACCGGGATCGATGATGGCCTGCTCGGGGTGAATATCGGTTTCGCTCAGGGAGTATTTTTTCTTGGCTTGAAAATCCCAAATCGTGGCGAACGGCGTCACCTCCGCTCCCGTTCCCGCCGTTGTGGGAATGGCCACTACGGGCAAACTCTCTTCGCGGCCAAAGGGTTTATTATCGCGGAAATATTCGCCGAGTGTGGGCTGCTGGGGGTCCACCAGAAGTCGCGCCAGCGCCTTGGCCGTATCGAGACTGCTCCCACCACCGAAGCCGACGAGGCAGTCCGGGCGAAGAGGTTTCAAGCGCGCCGCCATCTCGTCGATATCGTCGATGTCGGGATTGGGCTGCACCGTATCCACGACCTCGACCAATCTCGCCCCGAATGATTGACGAAGCTGTGACGTCACGCCGCGACGAGTGAACCCGGGACTCGTTATCACTGCAATTCGATCCCCTTCGATGAGGGTCGGGGCCTTTTGCAGAATTCCCGTCCCAAAAGAAATGAAGGTTGGATGATGAAACGACCAGTCAGGCATTCTCGACCCACGCAGTATTATCGATTTGCAATCTCTTCATCAGTGCATCTCGATTCTCTCGGGGGCTGGTCGCGGGCCGGCTGAGATTCTCGCGCGCCCCCTTCCTCACCTGAATTTCTAAAAATACAGGCCCCGGGACCTGGCGCAGTTGACTTATGGCCGGCTGCACCTCGTCGACTTTGGAGATCGACAATGCTTCTCGATAACCCAGGGCAGCCGCC
>SKPJ01000613.1 GCA_007119595.1 Myxococcales bacterium | reverse complement strand
TGAAGTGGCCGAAGAAGCTGAAGAGGCCGAAGTGGCCGAAGAAGCTGAAGTGGCCGAAGAAGCTGAAGAAGCCGAAGAAGCCGAAGAAGCTGATGAGGCTGAAGAAGCCGAAGAGGCTGAAGAGGCTGAAGAAGCCGAAGAGGCTGAAGAAGCTGAAGAAGCCGAAGAAGCCGAAGAGGCTGAAGAAGCTGAAGAAGCTGAAGAGGCTGAAGAAGCTGAAGTGGCCGAAGAAGCTGAAGAAGGTGACGACGAAGACAGCTAATTTCCGTCACATCAATGACTCTGAAAAAGGCGGCCCGATCGGCCGCCTTTTTCAGTCTGGGGCCGTACATTGACACCCTGTCGGTGGCTTTCTACAACGTAGCGACAGATGGACCACACCCGATTATCGATTCCATCGGGCCCATTCATTGCCCGCGACCAACCTGTTTTTATCTTGTCTCCCCAATACGCGGGATCATTGCGAGGATCTGAACTGAATATGCTCGAGCAACTCCTCGACAAGCGACTTATCTTCGTCACCGGGAAGGGTGGCGTGGGAAAGAGCACCGTCACTGCTGGTCTCGCCCACGCACTCGCTCGCTCCAAGCGCAGAACGCTGGTCCTCGAGACCGATACGTTCTCGGCCATGGAAGATCTCTTTGATTACTCGTCACCCGGTCTGGAACCAATTTCGATCAACGAATATCTTTACGCGTCGAATTTGAGCTCCGAAGAGTGTTTTATCGCCACCCTACGCCGCTTCGTCCCCAGCGAACGGATCGCCCGCGCGATCATAAAAAACCGAATCGCCCGGGTCTTCTTCCGGGCTGCCCCCTCGGTCAACGAGGTCACCATCCTCGATCAGGTACGAGTGTTTTTTGAGAAGACCGACGACGATGGAGAACCCTTTTACGATCATATACTGGTCGATCTTCCCGCCAGTGGACATGCCGTCACATTTCTCAATGTTCCGGCTACCATGCACGGCATGATGCGCGGTATCGGGCCCATCGCCACCATGTCCGGCCAGGTCGCCGAATTGATCTCCGATCCGGCCACGACTGCGATCATCGCGGTCTGCCTCCCGGAGGAAATGCCTGTCAACGAGACGATTGAATTGGCCGACAATATCGATGAGACCCTGGGCCGACCGCTGGATTTGGCGATCGCAAATATGGTCCATCAGGCTCCACTGGATGCTAAGAATCGCCCCTTATTCGAGGAAATCCATCAGCAGATTCGCGAGGATTATCCCGGTGTTGAGAGTCTATTTTTTGATGAGGAAGACGAACGAGCCGAATCGACGGCGATTGCCCGACTCATCGAGGGCAATGCTCTGGCGCTGGGTTGGGCGGATCGAGATCGAGAATATCTAGAACTACTCTACGACCGCCTGTCGGCCCCGATTGTGGAAGTACCCATCGTCTACGAAAGCTCTGGGACCGACGTCGTCGACAAGCTGAGCCGTATCTTTATCGGTGACTCGTCCGATGCCGCTTCACTGACGGCGTGATGCAATCCTGCTAGGAGCCACACGTTGAATTCGCCGCCCGATCAAATTTCTGCAGACGTCATTCGCAATGTCCTGGACGACGGTCGCCTTGTCGTCTGCGTTGGACCCGGCGGCGTCGGAAAGACGACCACCGCCGCCGCCCTCGGCCTGCGAGCGGCGATGGCTGGCCGACGGGCCATCGTCCTCACCATCGATCCCGCTCGTCGCCTGGCAAATAGCCTGGGATTGCAGTCATTGACCAATGATCCTCAGCAGATCGATCTGGCCACCGCCGCAACCGGCGAAGAAGCGACCCGTTATCTCACCTCCACCAGTCCTCCCGGCGAACACGGCGATGAAGATCAAGATGACGCCGATGGAAAAGCGGAAGGGAGTCAGCAACAAGACGGTGAACTCTGGGCCATGATGCTCGATTCCGAGCAGACCTTCGACGACCTCATCGACCAATACGCTCCTGATAAAGGCGCCCTGGAAAGCGCTCGAGAAAATAATATCTACCGCCTCCTATCGTCTGCCCTGTACGGAATGCAGGAGTATATGGCGCTCGACAAGCTCCACGACCTGTACACCGGTGGCTATTTCGACCTCGTCGTGCTCGACACTCCTCCTACGAAAAACGCTCTGGAATTTCTCGAAACGCCGAGCCGGGCTGCCACATTTTTCGACGAGCGCATCATCAAATGGTTTCTTCCCGACCACAGCGCGGGCTTTTTCAGCCGGGTATTCAATCCCGGATCGGTGGTCCTGAAGCTGGTCTCCAAGGTGCTCGGTGAGAGCTTCGTGGAAGATCTCGTCGAGTTTTTCGACACCTTTCATTATCTACAGGAAGCGCTACAACAGCGCGGCGAGATGATCGAATTCATCCTGCGCGACCGGCAAACCCATTTCTTCGTGATCACCAGCGCCGATCCCCGCCGCATGAAAGAGGCGTATTTCTTCCACGAAAAACTGGGTGCATTGGAGCAAAAAGCGGATATCTTCATCATCAACCGCGTCATCCCCATGTTCGCAGCTCACGACCTCGCTCAACTGGAGGACGAAGACCTCGACGGGATGCTGGAGGAACATGGCCTCGAAGATCCAGACCAGGCCCGCTCCATCCGCAAACATCTGGAGACGCATTACGCCCGGCTGGCGAAATTGGCGCTCCGCGACCGCAAGGCGATCTCGTCACTTGCCACTCGCGTCGGCGATGAGTCCATCCGGCTCGTCCCCTTGCTCGGCGAAGATGTCCACAATCTCTCGCACCTGCTCAAATTGAGTGACTTTCTGACCCCCCTAAAGGATTGATTCAAAAGGGTTAATCCTTGTCCTCGAGCAGCTCCTCGATTTCGGCGATGACCTCCTCGATACCCAGGTTGGAAGTATCGATCTGCACCCCGTCATCAGCGAGTCGAAGCGGTGCAATCTCGCGCTTTCGATCTCTTCGATCGCGCTCGACGATCTCATCCAGAACCCGCTGGTAGTCCGCCTCTTGGCCCTGCTCACTCATCTGCTCGACCCGGCGTTGGGCGCGCACTTCCGGGGCCGCAGTGATAAAAACCTTCAGATCGGCGTCCGGAAATACCACGGTGCCAATATCTCGTCCTTCGAGCACGCTTGGACGCTCCCGTCCAACCCGCCGTTGTTGTTCCACCAATACTGTGCGCACTTTGGGATGAGCGGAGACAATGCTGGCATTTCGACTGACCTTGGCGATGCGGATTTCGTCGTGCAAAGGGCGACCGTTGCAATAGATGACATTTTCCCCGTCCACGAAGGAAAACTCGAAATCCAGCGACTCGGCGACCTCGGCGACTGCCTCTGGGTTTTGCAGATCGACTCCCGCTTTGGCCGCTTCGTAGGCAACTGCGCGATACATTGCCCCCGTATCCACAAGCTGGAAACCTCGACGGCGGGCCAACTCCCTGGCCACCGTCGATTTGCCCGCTCCCGCCGGTCCATCAATTGCCACGATCATTACACCACCTCTACATCCAATTCTTGGAGTACCGCCCCGAGCTCTGCGATACAGCGTTTCATCTTTTGCTCTTCAGCGAGCGAGATCCGAAGCCATTTCGGCAAGCCGTACCCATCCATTGGACGCACGATTACACCTCTTTTCAACAATTCATCGTACACCGTTCTGCCCCGAACGGGCATCTGGACCAACAAAAAGTTGGTCTGGCTTCGGATCCAATCCACGCCAAGGGGGGCAAGTTTTTCCAGCCCCGCCTCCAACGTGGTCCGTCCCTGGCGGTTGATCGCCACCGAGCGCTCCACAAATTCCCGATCACTGAGTGCGGCGGGAAGTGCAACTTGAGCGAGGGAATTGCTATTAAAGGGCTCGCGAACCCGATTCATGCGATCGATCATCGCCGGTGATGAGATGGCGTATCCCGCCCTCACGCCGGCGAGTCCGTAACACTTACTCAAGGTCCTGGTCACAATAAGCCGTTCGTGCTCATCGCGCATCGACAGTGCCGTATCGTAGTCTTCGGCTTCCACATATTGGTGGTACGCCTCATCGACCACCACGACAACGTGCTCGGGAATCGACCTCAGAAAATGACGCAAATCGTCGGCCGCCAGATACGTACCGGTGGGGTTATTGGGATTGGCGATGAATAGAATCTTCGTGGTCTCATCGATCGCCTCTGCCATGGCGCCCAGATCATAGCCCAGCCCCTCGTCGGTAGATACCCAGCGGATCTCCAGATTGTGGCTCTGACATCGAATGCCGTAGGCCGCAAAACTGTGCTCCGAGATCACAGCGCTATCGCGCCCGTATTCGCAAAATGTTCGCACGGCTACGGTCAAGATTTCATCGGAACCATTGCCATTGATCACCTCTTCGGGCCTGACATTGTGAAAGGCACTGACGGCCTCGATCATCTCGTGTGCCGCGCCGTCGGGATAATAATGGACATTTTTCAGCATCTTCTGCATGGCCCGCATTGCTTTCGGACTCGGTCCCAGTGGATTTTCATTACTCGCCAACTTGATGGGATCGGTGACACCGAGCTCCCGCTCGAGTTCCTCGATTGGCTTGCCGGGAACATAGGGCTTCAATGTCTCGATATGAGAGCCGACGAGGTCCGAAGTGGTCATGGTTGCCGCCTGGTAAAAAGGGGGGAGTTATCGCTCCACGTTATATGGATCGACTCGCGCCCATTCAAGCTCCCCAACCGTACCGTATTCGAGAAAACACTCGATGTCGTCGACCACCTGTTGTGGAATCTGGCCGTCGCGCAATACGGGGGCCATCGCCCAATGGGTCTGAGGCTCGCTGCGAAACCAAGAGATCTGTTGCTTGGCATAGCGTCGCGTCTGGCGCTTGATATCTTCGACCGCCTCGTCGCGGGGCCGATCGTCAAAGACGAGCTCTCCCATCTGACGATAGCCAAGACTCATCAACGGCTTTAAGTCACGCTCGTAGCCCATTTCGATCAGACCGCGATATTCCTCTTCGAGACCGGAATCCATCATGGCATTCACCCGGCGATTGATACGCCCGTACAATTCCTCTCGAGGCCTGATCAGCGCGATTTTCAGTGCGTGGTAATGAGGTCGCGAAAACCGGTGCTCTCGTTGGTGCTTGCTGAGCGGCTTTCCCGTCTGGTCGTAGATCTCGAGTCCACGGGTCACGCGCACCAGATCATTGGGATGAACCCTGTCGGCCAGTTCTGGATCGAGCTGGCGTAGACGGCGATACAAAAAATCCTCGCCGTGTTGCCGGGCCTGGCGACGATATTTGGCGCGTAGCTCTTCACTGGGCTCCGGGGCATCGAAGATGCCGTGAACCAGAAGCCGCACATACAACCCCGTACCTCCGACCAATATCGGAACCTTGTCCCGATCCCGAAGTTCGGCGATGGCCGCCGCCGCGCGTTGCCGGAAATCCTCGGCATTAAACGATTCATCGGGATCGACGACGTCGATGAGGTGATGGGGAATTCGCTCTCGCTCGCTCCGGCTGACCTTGGCCGTTCCAATATCGAGATAGCGATACACCTGTAGGCTGTCGGCGCTGATCAGCTCGGCATCCAAGCGCCCGGCAAGCGTTAGCGACAACTCCGTTTTGCCCACTCCCGTGGGCCCTACGATGGCCACCACGCGCTCGAGACCTTCGAGATCTTCTTTATTGTGCGCAAACTCCATCATCGGCGATCGAATGCCTCCTCGAGTTCCATGATCGGTATTCGATAGTAGACCGGTCGGCCGTGGGGACAGTTGGCCCGAAAATCAATGCGATCCATCTGTTGCAATAATCCCTCACATTCCCGACGCGTCAGCTCCGTCGGTCCCCGCACCACCGAGTGGCAGGCCATGCGACTCAACAGCGCATCCAATGCCTCCTCCACCCGCGTCGACGAGCCCAGATTCGACAGATCATCGAGAGCGTCGGTTATCAACTTCTCGTGGGACGCCCCTTCGAGCACGGCGGGAATCTCCTTGAGCACATAGGTCTGTCCACCGAAAAATTCGACCTCAAACCCGGCATCTAAGAAAAAATCGATATGCTCCTCCATCACATCCGCGCGCAGTGCATCGAGCTCCAACCGGAGCGGGAAGAGCATCGGCTGTCGCTCCCCGTGCTCGGTGGCGAATATTTTCTTCAATACCTCGAAGGCAATTCGCTCATGTGCCGCGTGTTGATCAATGATCACCAAACCCGACGCGTCCTCACATAGGATATAAGCGCGCCGAAATTGCCCGATAACCCGAAGGGTCGAGAAATAATCACCATCGCTTGTGCCCTGCGGCAACTCCTCAAAAGCCGCTCCCACATCCACTCGAGGTGGCTCTTGTAGCGGTGACATCCCGGGCTTGGAAAATCCCACCTGTTCATCACCGGAGCCACGATAAAAAGGAGAACTCATCTCGCCGGGTTTCAACTTCCCCTGCTCCGACAGTCGACGATGTCGGGCGTTGAGCGGTTCCATCTGAGTCTTCCCCGGTCGAAGCATCCCTTCTCCCGATTCCGTGTCTTCCGCATCACCACCATCCAGAGTGCGGCGCGGTCCCAGGGCGTATCGTTTGGCCTCCTCATCGAGCCACGGAGCTTCTGCCAGCGCGTCAGCAATCGCGTGATAGACCGCCCGAAAGATCGGCTGCGTATCATCGAAACGCACCTCCGTTTTCGCCGGATGAACATTGACATCGACCAACGAGAACGGGACTTCCAAAAAGAGCACTGCACTGGGATAGCGCCCACGCTCCAACATCTTTTTGTAGCTCTTGCGAATGGCGGCGCGAATCGTGCTATCTCGAACGTATCGGCCATTGACGAAGGTGTAGATATTTCGCGGTGACCGCTGTGAATGACCCGGTTTGGAAAAATACCCCCGGGCCACAACACCATGAATGGCCGGATAATCAAACGTGGGATACAGATCGTCGTATACCTCACGGCCCATCACGGCGAGAATCCGATCCTTGAGGCTTTCGACCTCCGGAAAGTCGAGTCGAACCTTGCCATCCTTTCGAAATTTAAAACGCACATCGGGCCGACTGAGCGCCATTCGTGTCAGCATCTCCGTGATATGACGGGTCTCGGTGGCGGGGGTCTTCAAAAATTTGAGCCGCGCCGGCGTATTAAAAAAAAGCTCCTCGACCAACACCGTCGTACCGGCGGCCTTTCCCACGTCCTCGACCTCCCGAATCGTTCCCCCTTCAACATAAACTCGGGTCCCGGAGACCGCTCCATGGGGCTTGGTCGCCACTTCCATACGGGATACGGAACCGATGGAGGGCAGTGCCTCTCCGCGAAAGCCGAGGCTGCCGATCTCGAAGAGATCGTCGACCTCGGTGATCTTGCTAGTGGCATGACGCTCCAGCGCGCGAAGTGCATCCTCGCGAGCCATCGCACATCCGTCGTCCTCGACCCGAATCAAATCCCGGCCCCCGTTTTCGATGACCACTTCGATACGCCGGGCTCCGGCATCGAGGCTGTTTTCGACCAATTCCTTGACCACCGAGGCCGGACGTTCCACCACCTCACCGGCGGCGATCTGATTGGCCAATTCCGGCGCTAACACGGCAACCGGCTTCGGCTCGGAAACACTATGCTCCGCCGCCGTGTTCCTCCATCTGGGCTCCTGTCTTTCACTCATAAACTGCCTATCTACTGATCTTGGAACGAACGCAAATCTACTCTTCTCCATGTCTCCCGGCGCCGATTGCACAGACCGACCGCCCAAGATCGGTTTGCATCACCGGACCCGGGCCAACGAAAGCCCGGGATGCTCAACACTATTTTTTTCTTCTCCCCACCCCCACTGGCAACTCCCGACGATTTATCTTAGAACCGATTCCGATAAACCCCGTGCCATGGGCAATCCACCATTGAGCTTCTCATGAGGAAATCAAGCATATCGATACACCCCTACGGATAACCCGCCATGCCGATTCCAAGAGACATGATCCATCTCCGTCGTCCGCTCATATGACCACGCTGCCCCCTTACTAGCAACAGGCTGCTAGCCCGGCAGATACAACCCGAATCAGGGGCTCCGTAATGCCAACGCCCCGCGATTCCATTGTCGACGCCAACGGGACACCATCCGACTTCGTCACATACTGAGCCGTCGACTTCCAGAATCTGCCGTAAATTTCGATGCCGCCGACCGATCAAGAGACAACGTCTACAATGTCATTTTCTCCCAAAACCCTCTGGACGTCGACGAAAGAGGCAATCGCTTCCCACGAGCAGGTCAGCCGGGACGCGCAATTGGCGCGTCCGCCGGGACGCCTTGACGGCGAAATCATCGCCGTGTTTTTGCTGGGCGCCGTCCTCATCTCCATGCTCAACTATTATGGTGGTTCCAGTGACTGGCGAGCCATGGAGCTATTTGTCTATCCATTCGTCGACGATCCCGCTGAAGTCGTCTCCTCCTGGTTTCGCCACTCCGATCACGGGCGAATTCTGCGCCTGGCCTACTGGAGCGGCACCAGCGTGGTCGCCTACTTCGTCGTGCCGGTCTTGGTCATCTGGTTGTTCTTTAAAAGGAGCCTCTCGGAGTACGGGCTGCCAGTGCCCGGCCGATCGACGCCCTTCGGGTTTTGCCTGGTTCTGTTCTTGGTGATGCTTCCCTTCGTGCTCGTGGCCAGTTTCACCGACGCCTTTCAATCGTCGTATCCATTTTATGAGCACGCCGATCGAAGCGTCGCCGACTTTTTGGTCTGGCAACTCATCTATGCATCGCAGTTTTTCGCCCTCGAATTCTTCTATCGGGGCTTTTTAATCCATGGACTCAAGCGACGACTCGGCATTTATGCCATCTTCGTATCCATGATCCCCTACGTGATGATCCACTTCGGAAAGCCACTGCCGGAAACTCTGGGTTCCATCATCGCCGGAATCGCGCTCGGCGCTCTTTCCTATCATCTGCGGTCGATCTGGCCCGGCGTCTTCTTACACATCGTCATCGCCCTGGCGATGGATGTCTTCTCGCTCAGCGCCCAGGGCCGGATCGGCCTCTTTTAATATTACCAGGCTCTTTCGACATTTACCGAATGCGCCGAAATACACCGATGACGGGACCGATGACCACTGTCTCGCGAGCCTCATCGGCATGGACGTAGATCGGCTCCATCGCATCATTGGCCGGTTGCAGACGCACCTGATCGCCTTCCCGAAAAAGCCTTTTGACCGTTGCTTCACCGTCGATCATAGCCGCCACAATTTGACCATCCGTGGCATCGGGCTGACGGCGCACGAAGATATAATCGCCATCGAAGATGCCATCATCGATCATGCTGTCTCCATGGACGCGCAGGCTGAAGACTTCGCTTTGTGAACCGAGCAATCCGTGACCGATGGCCACGGTTTCCTCAGTCTGCTCTACGGCCGTGATCGGCGCCCCGGCAGCAATGCGCCCGACCACGGGCACCCGATGCACTGTCTCGTCCTCGCTGCTCCCGGTTCCACTGGTCGCGCCCCCTTCATAGGGCGTTCCATCGGGCCAATATAATGGCTGCATAGTTCGCGACTTTCCGTCTTCACGCGTCAGATAGCCCTTTTTTTCCAGTGCCTTGAGATGATCGTTGACTCCGTTGGTAGAGCTGATGCCCAGCGCATTGCCCAACTCCCGGATCGTCGGCGGATATCCCACCTCTTCGATATGCTTGGCGATCACCTCGAGCACCGTGCCCTGGCGTTTGGTCAATTGTTTTGTTGGCGTCATCTAAAACCCCGCTGTCCGTGGTAACAACTTCTCATTTTTCCGTCGAAGATCCTTCAAAAGATACTGAACGGATGTTTTCAAGTCAAGCCAAAACTGAACACAATTACAGCCCTCTTGCAGTCATCGGGGCTCCGGTGGTTGGTCGTCTGGGGTCATCGTACCTCCGGTGGTCGGTCGCCCTGCGTCATCGGCCGTCGTCGATGATGCCACCTACGATCCCCGGGCTTGGGACTGACTACGCCCCTTCTCCCGGGGTTACAAATGCCTGCGCTTCGCTCCGGCTGCGCGTGGACTACAAGCACACGCAACTACGGTTCGCCCGATTGACCTCGATCGATGGGTCGATCTGAGCTCTCGAGGACGATTGCCGTTGTTTGTCGTTGCGCGTGCTTGCTGTCCCCGCGCCGCCCCGAGCTGTTTGCGGGGCATCTGTAACCCTGGGCGATGGTGCGCTGTTTGCACCGAGGCCGGGGATCACCGGCTGAGCGAACCTGTAGACCATCGACCCGAGATAAATCGATCGGATTGTTCGTCTTCTTTGAGCTGTTCTCGCTTCGGCAGGGGGTAAGTTCAGCAGATCGGAACGACTCTGGCGAACGGGTTGGTGCCCATCCCAACCCCGTGTTTGACACCCTATAATGGGCCGTGTTAGGCAGGGCTCGGGCTGGTTTTACCCCAAAATTTGACGCAGATGTGTAGCAACCCACCGCGGTGCACGAAGACACTGCTCGCATCGGCCTGACGGTTTTGACTTTAAGCCCTCTTTTTTTGCACCGCGCTTTGGCGAGGTGCTCGATTTCGTTCGTCTACCTAGATGGGATGAGTTCGGATCATGCTAATTTCTGACTATCTACCGCTGATCCTGCTGGCACTGATGGCTCTCGTGGTGGTCACGGTGATCATCGGCCTGGCTACCTTTTTCGGCCCTTCAAATCCGACGCCCGAAAAGCTGATGCCCTACGAGTCGGGGTCCGACCCGATTGGTGAGCCACACCAGATGCGCTTTAGCATCAAATTTTATCTGGTGGCGATCAGCTTTATTTTGTTTGATCTGGAAGCGATCTTCGTCATTCCCTGGGCCATGAGTTGGCGCGACAGCGTCGCCATGGGCCATGGGCTTTACTCATTTGCCGTGATGGCAATATTTTTGGCCATTTTGACCATCGGTTTGGTCTACGAATGGAGCCAGGGAGGTCTCGAATGGGACTAGAACATCAACTGCCGGAAGTGGTCACCACGCGGCTGGAAAGCGCCGTCAACTGGGCGAGAAAATACTCGCTCTTTCAATATCCCTTCGTCACCGCCTGTTGTGGCATGGAGTATATGGCCACCGCTGGCGCTCGTTACGATATCGCTCGTTTTGGTGCAGAAATCCCGCGCTTTTCTCCGCGCCAGGCGGACCTGCTGTGGGTGGTGGGTACGGTCAACCACAAACTGGGACCGATGTTGCGCCGGATCTACGAGCAGATGGCGGAACCGAAGTGGGTGATGGCCTTTGGTGTATGCGCCTCAACCGGCGGATTTTACGACAACTACGCCACCATTCAGGGAATCGACAAGATCATTCCCGTCGACGTCTATATTCCGGGCTGTCCCCCGCGCCCGGAACAGGTCATCGACGGTCTGATAAAGCTGCAGGACAAGATCGAACAAGAACCGTGGCGCAAATACG
>SKPJ01000043.1 GCA_007119595.1 Myxococcales bacterium | reverse complement strand
TCCACGTTCATCGCCAATTGCTCCTCGACCCGGTCCAATACTTCCTCTCCAAATTCACCGAGTGCATCGATATTGTTTCTCAGCGAGCGCGCCTCCTCCTGCAGGGAGCGCACGACCTGGAAGATATTGTAAAATGCAAGGTTCTCGAGCACCGCATTGGTGAACAAACTCGGCAGCTGAGAGCTGCCATTTTCCGAATAGGCGGTCTCCATCAACTCCCAGTACTCCGTGGGCTCAAAGGTCTCTTGAAGATATTGCTGTAGCACTGGCCGCTGATCGAGATATTCGCTCCGGAACTCGGCGAGTGCCCGCTGGCTTTTTTCAAAATTGCACAGATTGAGATACGCCGTGGCCTCCAGGATATATAATTCCGGATAATAGCGCCCGGCGTAGTAGGGGCTATGCAGGGAGTGAAAGGCCCCCAGAGCCCGCTCGAAGTCATTTTTCATAAAATAACTCCACGCCGACTCGAACATGGCATCGGCGTGGCGCGCCGATTCCGACGGAATCTGCTCATAATAATACAGAGCAACATCGAAGAAGCCGACCTCGAAGAAGACCCTCGCCAGAGCCAAATAGCCCATCTGAAGGATATCATCCATATCGTCGTCATCGGAGGCTTCGGCGGCCAAAATAGCGCGCTCGAAGTTTCGCAGCGCTCCCGGGATGTCGTCGACCTCATCGGCCAGCTTGGCGACTCCGGCGAGGTAGCGCGACTGCGGATATTCGGGCGCTGTATTGGGAATTTGATCGAGGTACTCCAGAGCGAGTTCCATTCGATTGTAGTCGTAGAAGAACTTGCCCATATAGTAGTTGAATCGTTCCTGGAATCGCTCGTTGGTATCGCCGAGGTAAAATTGGGTTAATTCCTCGAGCACCGGGGGCTGGTAGCCGATATTTCGGGTCAACTGCTCGAGCATCCCGAAACTCTCCTGAAAATTGGGCCCCTCGTTGCCCACCATCAACACCTCCAGAAGGGGTGTCGTGGCTCCGGAGTAGATGCCCTGCTGAACCAGGGCCTTGGCCAACCCGAAGGTGGCGCGATACCAATTGTCACCGCCGTATTCTGGATTCAGGTCCAGAAATCCAAGATAGATTCGAGCGGCCTCCATATTCTCCCCGGATTCCACGAGCGCGTCGGCCTGAGGAAGCTCGGCGGCGGCCTGTTCGATGGCCCGCCGGCGCTGTTCTTCCTCTTCTTCTTGCCGTGCCAATTCCTCGGCGCGCCGCTGGATTTCTTCCTCTCGCTCCCGCTCCAGTCGTTCGCGCTCCCTACGCTCCGCTTCGCTTTCGTCCTCCTCGGCCGGAGCGGGAGCCGGTGCCACGTCGTCGAGATCATCTTCTTCGTCGATGTCCTCGGGGAGTTCGTCGGAGGCGATATGTCCCCGCCGACGCAGGTGGGCTATGACGTCGTCGCTCACACCCTGGGCGCGAAGCTCCTCGACTTCGTCTTCTTCCAATTCCAACTCGTCACCGGCGGAATCGATGGCTCCCATGATCGCCCGATCGTCGAGGCCCATCTCGGACATCTGCACGATCTGGCTCTTGTCCATGGCCACAGCGCTTATCGCCGGCAGCCCGACAAACGCCGCGCATACCAGGAACAACACCAATCGGCCAATTCCAACGCCCAAGCGGCTGGCGCTCTCGGGGGATCCCTTTTTTTTCTGTCTCATGGCTTCGTTTTCCTGCATTCGCGATATTATCCTGGCGCTCGAGAGTGACCGTCGATGGCAATGGGTTGGCACGTTTAAGACGGAGTTACTTTCTAGCTCTTAAAACAGATAGGTAAAGCCGAGGTTGAATTCCATGGGGAATTTCAGACGCCCAAAGGTGCTGCCCTCGTTGGTCGGCAATTCAGCTCCCTGATACAAAAAGCCCCGTCCGTCAAAGCGCATGAGTATACTATCTGTAAGGAAAAAATGAACGCCGGCGCCGACCACAAACTCCACGGCCGTGGTCTCCATTGCGTCCTCGCGACTCAACTCTGGTCGCTCCACACCCACGGCTCCAAACCCGGCCCCGAAATTGATATCGAAGTGCCATAATTTCTGCTGCAGTGCGGCGAGCTTTCCGTAAAATGGGCTCCACAAAACCAGGGCGTTGGCGCGCCACAAAAAGCGATCCTCGGCATGTTTGGCCGGATCAAAGCCCGCCTGGCCCCGTTGGTCCCGCAAAAACTCCGTCAACTCCGTATCACGAGTCAACGCCCCGGCATCCATAAATGAACCGCCGGCCTCAACACCGATACTATTGGAAAAATTATAGGTCAGCCGACCGCCCACCGGATAATAGTGAAAGAAGGGCTCACTGCTAAGCAACCCGGTAAACACCCCTACACCGAATCGACCACCTCGTTCATAGAGGCGATCTTCGATCACCCGCATATCCCGTTCGGTGGCCCAATAATGCTCGAGCTCTTCGTCGAGGCTGGTGTCGGTGTCCGTCTCGGCATACGAGGCCGTCATCGACACCGACCACACCGCGACCATCACTGCGACGGTTACGCTCAACTTTTTGGCAACGCTGTTCATATAAGATCCTGTCATGATCTCTTCGTTCTCATCGGTACAAACGCCGACACCTACCTCTGATCGACGCTAGAAAAACCAGGCCAGCCCCAGCGAAACCTCGGAGGGATTGGCCACACCGCCGACCCCTTCTACTTTTTGGAAGACGAATTGCCGGTAGTCGAGCCGGATTCCGACGTGACGCCCGGCGTATACCGCCATTCCGGCACCAATCACTCCCTCCGGTTTTGCCGTGGTGCTGGGCTCAGCCCCCTGCTCGGTCTGGGTCTGGGTTACGACCACCCCGGCGCCTCCGAAGGCGTACATATCGAAATAAAATAGACCGGAGTCGGAAAAGGAGAATTTTCCATATACCGGGCTCCATTTGATGCCAACCGTGGTATGCGAGACCTGCGTATCACCGATGAGAACCTGCCCGGAGGCTCCGATGCCGGATTCATCGGTGACGATCTCATTGACATCTGTGGTACGGCTAAATGCGTAGGAACCGGAGAGTTCGAGCCCGATATTCTCCAGCATATAGTAGTTGATACGCAGCCCCACCGGGAAATAATGCTCGAAGATATTATTGGGAATCAGTCCGGCATATAAGGTGGTCGCAAAACGCCCCTCCTTTAAAAAGGGACGCTGCTGCATGGCGTATACCTCGCGCATCTGAGCCCAGTACATCGGATCATTATCATCGACTTCAGGCAACGCTGCCGTCTCCTGTTCCCCCTCCTCATCGCTCGACCCGTCCTCCTGCTGAGCCATCACCGGAGCACTCCAAATCACTGCGAACAAGGTGACCAAAACAACCCAGGGACCGAATTTGATTCGTCTGGTGTTCACCGTCTGTGTCTCCTGTCTTGAGCGTCTTTATCGAGCCAAAATTGACTGTATACACGGATTGAAGTCCACATCTGGACTTCAGTTGGCGGGGGTAAAAAATGCCCGGCGCTTGTCGGAAGAACCATCCTGTTCGAAATGAACCCGATTGGTTCTCCCGATCGTTACTTCCAAGCTGGTTTCCAATAAATGGGCCTCTCCGGCGCCCTCACCATCGGCGTCGAGCCGATCGAAATCGGCCATCGACAAATCGAATTCCCAGGCCGCCTCCGGGGCAAATAAAGCCCCTTCCAGCGGATCGTGAATCATGCTTCTCGAGACCAGGGGGACATAGGTATAGGCGCCACCGGTCGCACAGGCGAGGCGATCGTATTCGGCGATGGGACCGACTCGGCCGTTTTCGTCGTAGTCCGGCAGGCAGTAGGAATTGCCCAACTGTTCTTCCCGGGGATAAACGATATCGGCGGGGTCGTCGGTGGAAGGATCTTCGACATACGCCGTGGGTTCTCGGCAGGATTCAAAATTCTTGCAGTCGCTGTCGTCTTCACAGGGGTCTTCTCCGTCGTAATAGGCCCAGTCATCGCGCAACAGCTCGCGCTCTCGAGGGGCATCGACGTGTATGATCGAGACCGTGATATCCTGGTTGTTGGCTTCGGCGATCACGGCGTCGACGTCCTGCCTTTTGCGCTCGTCGTAGCCGGAGACCAAAAAGATCACCGATCGATGATCCACATTTTGAACATCATCGGCCTGAAAGCCCTGATCCATGACCTCCAGAATCGAGGCATAGACATCGGAACGCCCACTTTGCACCGAGGGGACATTGGACAAACTGCTCTCCGCAACCGCCGGCTCCTGCGTCCACAGTGAGTCACTGGGACTGGGCTCGACGATCTGAGACAGGACCGTATCAGTGGACTCACCGAAGAGCCAAAAGCCAAAATGGGCTGTGCGACCGTCTCGGGAGACGTAGCGATTGAGGGTTCGCCAATTTCTCCCCAAATCGCGAAGTGCCGTACTTCGCTCCCGATCGGGGTCGGCGGCCACGGCCTCAATAGGCCCGGTATCCAAGGACTCGTTGGGACCTTCTTCGTTGAACACGTAGTGGCCATCGAATTCGGTGGAAAACCATCCCCGCCACCGACCGACGGTGGACATTCCAAATGCTAGGGCCTGCGACTGTGGCTCGACGCCGACAAATACCGGATCGGAGCTGACGCTGACTCCTGTATTGCGCTGACAGCGCTGACCGATATCTCCGCTGGGCGTGGAATTGCAGTGCAGGCGCTGGCAATCGCTGTCTGCCGAGCAATCGACATCGGGCATCTCGTAAAACGCACCGTCGCTAAAATTGAGATCGTCGCTCTGGGGCTCCACAAATGCCAATGCCACCTCCTCGCCGGGTTTGATCGGCTCGTCGGCATCGTCGATAAAGACCACCCGCATCGTGGCACCTCCGTTCGTCCCATCGCATTGGTCCCCCTGGGGCGTCATGGCCACGGGCTGAACGGATCTGAAATTTCGATCTGAAAAGGAGAGCTGGGCCACCGTATCACAGGCCGAAATGCCGCCCATTGCGGCTCCTGCCGCGACCATTGCCACAGTCACTACGATCTGACGGATGGTCGGAGACCGCCGCTTATCTGTCGTCGAACCTTCTGTCATCGTATCCTATCCTCACCGCAGTTACGTGCTCACACACCCGCTTGGTCCCGGCAAATGCAATGGCCACCGCACTTGAATTGGTGGCGATGGTGCCTAGCTTTCCGGGCGCCACTTCTACCCGAACCAGGGGGTCAATGCAAGCATTCACGCCCTCCATAAGACTCATCGTCACGGGGCGTCGAAGGCTATCCAACACCGGCCAAGCCCTGGCACACGGGCGACAGCGTAGCGCTTTTTTTCCGCGATGCGAAGGGGAAGATCTGGAGCCTCGATTCGGCCCAAAAAGAAAACCCGAAGACCCAGGATATGGGCCTTCGGGCAACTCGCTGCAGGGGACTCGATGCGATGCGAAGGGACGGATTCGAACCGTCGACACCGGCCTTTTCAGGGCCGTGCTCTACCTGCTGAGCTACCTTCGCGAATGCTGCGTCAAAAACGCCGCACAAACGGCACCGACCGCTCCAGCGGGACCGGTCTTATAAGCGCGGTCTCCAGCGGTGTCAAGCTGGATTGCCACCCTCTTCGGTGGCGATCGTCGCCCCCGTTGCTTTGCCCCCGTCGATCGGCGCTTGCGGCGACAATTGCAACAGCTCAATGCCCAGGGTGCGCGAGACCTCGTAGATGCGCTCGTCACGGTAAAACTCCCCGAAGATGATGCGCTGGATCCCGGCGTTGGCGATCATCTTAAAACACTGCCAGCACGGTGAGGCCGTAATGTAGATATCGGCCTCTTCGATGGCCACCCCGTTTTTGGCAGCCTGAATGATGGCGTTGGCCTCGGCATGGATGGTGCGCACGCAGTGACCGGCCTCCATCATGTGGCCCACCTCGTCACAATGAGCCAACCCGCGGATACTTCCATTGTAGCCCGTCGACAAAATGGTGCGGTCACGGACGATGACGGCGCCTACGTGTTTTCGATCACAGGTGGCGCGGGTCGCCACCTGGGTGGCGATGGCCATAAAATATTGGTCCCAACTGACACGTCGATCCGCCCCATCCACCGTCGATTTATGATCGTCTGGCTGACTCATCTATCTCTCCACCATGGTCCAAAATCATCGGGCGGCTCGCCCGTTATCTCAAATGCCACCTCGCCGTCGCCGGGTTCACCGTCCCGATCGTCGGCGACTCGAAGTGCAAACGAAGCCAGCGGGAGTCCCTGGAATCCGGCCCGCACGGCGGCCTCGATCTGTTCTCGTCGCTTCGGCGATGGCGGCCAGGGTTGCCTCCACCGCAGCACCGCTTGTACCGGCCGATCCTGTTTTCCCGTCGCCACGATGACCATCGTTCCCCCGCGCTCCACCGGCTTCTCTTCTTCGATGGTCACCAGTTGGGTGCGCTGGGTGAGAAGATCGACCATCAGCCGCCGGCCGTCGTATTCGCGCCATCGTCCGCGCCGGTTCAATTCATAGCGGGCCGGCGCAATAGGGGTTATCTCGCCGATTGCGACCATCAGGTCAGCGGCGAGGGCTTCCGTATCTAGCGGTCCCTGCTCGAGGGTCCACACTGCATCGCAGCGTCGGTATTCAGTCACGCACTTCTCGTCTCATACCAGGGAATAATAGACGATCGCTAAGGCCCATAATGATGCGAACGTTTGCACCACCGAAGCCAGTGGATACCCTTGGGGTTGCGCCGCCGTTTTTCAACACCCAATACCGTTTCCTCCGGGAAGCCAAACAACGAGGACTCTACTGTGTCTCACCTGCTCGCAGACGACGCTTCGCTATATACCGATTTATATGAATTGACGATGGGCCAGGGCTACCTATTGGAAGAAAAAGCCGAACAAACAGCCTGCTTCGACTACTTTTTTCGAAAGAATCCATTTGGCGGGGGCTACGTCATCTTCGCCGGATTGGCTGAGTTGGTAACGCTATTGGATGGCTTTCACTTTGATGCTCAAGCCCTCAATTATTTAGCGCAACAGGGCTTCGACCGCCCCTTTCTCGAATATCTTGAAGACTTTGAATTTGGCGCCGAGTTGATGGCGCCCCGGGAGGGAGAGATCGTATTTCCTTTTGAGCCGGTGATCCGCGTGCGGGGTTCCCTATTGGAGAGTCAGATCGTGGAGACCCTGCTGTTGAACACGATCAACTTCTGGTCGCTCATCGCCACCAAGGCCTCGCGCATGCGGCGCGTGGCCGGCGACCGAATGTTGATCGACTTTGGTCTGCGACGCGCGCAGGGAATGGGAGGGTTGCAGGCCTCACCAGCGGCGATCGTCGGCGGATTCGACTCCACATCCCACGTCCTCGCCGGACGCCAACACGACATTCCCATCGCCGGCACCCAGGCCCACTCCTGGATTCAGAGTTTTCCCGACGAACTGAGCGCCTTTCGGGCCTACGCGCGTCACTATCCCGATCGGTGCATCCTATTGGTCGATACCTATGACACCCTCAAAAGTGGAGTTCCCAATGCCATCCGCGTCGCCGAAGAACTACGCGAAGACGGCCATGAATTGGTGGGTATCCGTCTCGACAGCGGTGATCTTGCCTATCTCGCCAAACAGGCCCGGAATATGTTCGACGAACAGGGTTTTCCGGACGTCAAGATCGCCGCATCCAATCAACTCGACGAACACGTCATCAAGAGTCTATTGCGCGAGCAAGACGCCCCGATCGACGTCTTCGGTGTGGGGACTCAATTGGTCACCGCTTATGACAACGCCGCCCTCGACGGGGTCTATAAATTATGCGAGTTGGACGGCGAACCGCGATTGAAGATCTCCGAGAATTTCGAAAAGGTAAATTTTCCGGCCTCCAAAAAGGTCTTTCGCCTCATCGATGACGCGGGCTATTTTTACGGCGACGCCGTTGCCCTGGAAGGCGAAGAAGGTGTGGATCATATTTTTCATCCCTACGATCCCTACAAAGATGTCTCAGTCGCCGACTATCAACAGATCCCCTTGTTGTCGCCGGTAATGCACAAGGGTTGCGTGGTCGGCGAGCTTCACGATATCGAAGAAGCTCGCGCCTACGCAAAACAGCGCCTCCAGGCTCTCCCCGAGGAGCACCAGCGCTTCGACAACCCCCATATCTACAAGGTGGGGCTGAGCAAAAAGCTCCATGACCTGCGTCGTCAGACTCTGGAGCGAGCAGCCCGTTGAGTTGCGCCGGTCAGGGTCCGTCGTGTTACAGTCCCGCAACAGAGTAGCGTTGACCAATTTCTTATGCGAGTAGCAAGCGATGATGCGTCTACATCCCCCTTTCGTATCGATATTTCTCATCGGGTTGTTGATGGTCGGATGTGATGCCTGCTCCAGCGAGGCTGTTGATTCTGCCCCCGAGCCCTCGGCGGCACAGGATGAAGTTGTCGCTCCGGGAGATCTCGATTCCCTCGAGGACTGGCTGCAAGCACGGGCGCAGCCCTTTGAAAATATTGAGCAACTCGCTCCCCTCATCGAACAGGCATCGGAACGGGAGCTCATTTTACTGGGCGAGGCCTCCCACGGGACAAAGGAGTTCTATGAGTGGCGCGGTGAATTGAGCCTGGCCATCGCCGAAAGAGCGGGTCTGGACTTCGTCGGTGTCGAGGGAGACTGGCACGCCATTCGAGCCGCCGATCGATACGTCATGGGAGAGGAGGACGCCCGGGAAGTACACGACCTGCTAAAAAACGCCGCCGATCGATGGCCACAGTGGCTTTGGGCCAACGAGGAATTCGCTCGATTTCTCAAAAATGTGCGCAAATATAACGAGGCGAATACAGATCGCCCGATTCGCATCTACGGCATCGATATGCAGAGCTTTTTTAGCTCCCTGGAGCGACTGGCCGAACGAGTCGATGAAAGCGACAACCCGAAGGCCGCTGAACTCGCCGGGCGGCTCAACTGCTTGGCTCAGCATGCTCCCCAACCTCAGCGCTACGCCCAGGCACTTCGCTCAAACCCGAACAACAATTGCGAGAACGAGATCCAAGAGGCGATCCAACTGACCCACGAGCTCTTTCCGGGCTATTCTCCAGATGCGGTATCGGCGCGCAAGCACGCCCTCAACATCGCCAGCGGAGAAGCTCAAATACGGCACTCCGTATTTCAAGGAGGCCAGGCCAACTGGAACGTCCGCGCCACTCATATGTTCGATATCACCGAGGCACTTTTAGAGGCCCACGGCCCCAACGCCCGCGGTGCAATATGGGCACACAACACCCATATCGGCGACGCCCGAGCCACGGACATGCGCGATCGTGGACGGGTCAATATCGGTCAACTGGCCCGGGAGAATAGGGATGATGACACCGTCTTTTCCATCGGATTTTCAACCCACCACGGCGAGGTCATCGCCGGCCGAATATGGAATGCTCCCCTGCAGTCGCTGAAAGTCCCGAAACCACCGCCGGGAAGTGTCGATGAAAAGCTCAATCGCTTCTCGGACACCCCCTATTTTATCGTCTTCGAAGAGGGTGATAAGGACCGTCCATTCTGGAGCAAGCGACCGGGACAGCGAGCCATGGGCGTGGTATACCAACCGGAGCATGAGCGGCGGGGAAATTACGTCGCAACCAATCCCGCCGAGCGCTATGACGCGTTGATCTTCATCGAAGAAACCACCTCTCTCAGGCCGCTATAATTGACCATGACAGATTCGAACTTGCGAACTGGTTCCCGGCGATGGCGCCACGAATTGGTCAAATTCGTCGAAACCAGGCGAACCTCCAACCCCAACGAACAACCGCTGAGTCCACTGCAGGACTGGCATCGCCGGGTAACCGGCGGAGTCCTCATTCAATTCTTCGAGTTTTTGGAGAAGAAGGAGGCCGAAAAAGCCTATCCCCAGCTCGAGGACCATCCGCTGGCGAAGCGCCTGTTCTTGTTGATCAGCGACGCCGCCGGCCTCCAAGCGGCCCAAGATCTGGTCGATGCCACCAGCGACCAGGTCTATTGCCTGCTCAAAGAGGAGTGGCGAGCGTTTTTAGAGGACCCCGATACCGATGACGACGAGTCCTTTGTACATCATTATCAGTTTTGGAGCGTCTGGCATCAAAACGTCGAACCGAGCTGGGATATCCCCGAATTGGACCCGGATATTGCCTATTGGGTCCACGAAGAGGGGTTTGCTCTCGCCGACGGGGCCGGCCGCGGCGCCCAACATCTCTGGCGCTGGGACGGGACGAATCTCGAACTCGTCGAAGAGACCATGACCTGTTGGACTTCCTGAGTTTTTCCGCCTTTCACCACAGAATATCTGCCACTGGATTGCCATGGCCGGCTTTGTCGAAGCGATCCGCACCGTTTATCGGGACTCGCGCAAAACAGAAGATATCGCCTGGAATACCTATGTGGCCCGGCCGTTGGCGGCGATCCTGGTCTACATGCTGCAGCCGACCCCGCTGACGCCGAACCAGGTGACCTTTCTCGGCGCCGCCATCTTCGTGGCCGCCGCCGCCGTTTTCGTGGCCATTCCGGGGCCCACGGGGTTTTTGATCGCCGCGTTGATCGTTCAGATTTCGTATCTCTTTGACTGCGCTGACGGCCAGCTTGCACGCATCAAGGGGATGACCTCCGAGGTGGGAGCCTATCTGGACTTTTTGATGGACGAATTCAAAGCTCTGCTGCTGATCACAGCGGTGGCCATACGCCTATGGGTCGTCGACGGTGAGGTGACCTGGCTGTTCGTGGCCATCGGCGGAGCGTTGGTCGTGGCAGCGGCGACGTCGTTGACGAATTTCATCCGGCGGCCGGAGTACGCCGGTGTCCAGATCAACCCCGGTGAATCCGCCAAATCGAAGCCGATTCCGAAGTCACTGGTCGGCCGCATGGTTTGGCTGGTCAAATCGGTGGCTCGGTATTTTGCACACTACCCCTCCTGGATCATCTGGGTCGCCCTGGCCGGGTACTTCGTACCCGTTGACACGGCGCTGCTATTTTTGATTCCCTACCTGGGAGTCTATCTTCTGTACCTGGGGCAAACGAGTCTCGCCGTGGTCTGGAAATTGGGCAGACCCAGTTTTTATCGATAATATTCGGTCACCGTTTGAGACGCCGGGAATGAATATGGGTTGTCCTTCAATCAACCTCAATGGGCTCGACACCTACACTGCCACGGATGCACATCCATGAACGCCATCATAATCGCCGCCGGAAGGGGAAGTCGTCTCGAGGGCTATACCGATGAACGCCCCAAATGCATGGTACCGGTAGCGGGCCGATCGATTCTCGATCATCAATTGAATGCACTTCGGCATCATGGAATCGAAGATATCCACATCGTTCGAGGCTATCTCGCCGATCGGCTGGTGGTCGACGGTGCCAGATACCACCACAATGCCCGGTGGAGAGACAATAATATACTCCACTCCCTATTTTGCGCG
>SKPJ01000614.1 GCA_007119595.1 Myxococcales bacterium | reverse complement strand
GATTTTCCATCTTGATGTAGATCGGCGCTTTGCTCTGATCTCCCATCCGCTTCAGGCGCACCAACGGAGAATTTCCCACCAACTCATCAATCCTTGCCACCACCGGGGCAAATTCATCTCGGCGCTGTCCATCGCATCCCGGATGCTCTTCCCTCGGCGGTTTCGATTGCTCAGATGACATAATTAAATCCCTCGTATCCGTCGCGGGCAAGCCCCAGCTTTTGACCTCGTTCAACCAAATCGGCAACCGTGATCTCCTCGAATATCTCGATCATTCGACCCACCAGCTCTCGACAGGTCACGTCGGCGATCTCCGCCGCGCCCTCGATCTGTTCATCACGGGCAACCTCCGGTAACTCCGGGAGATCGTCGAGCACGTCGAATAATTTCGCCAGCGTCAATGTCTCGGGGCTGGCCACCAGAATATATCCGCCGCTGGGACCGCGTTTGCTGGCCACAATCCCCGACTTTTTGAGGTCTTGAAAGATCTGTTCGAGGAATCGAATCGGAATGCGTCCCCGATCAGCAATCTGCCGTACCTGAGTGGGTTCCCCATCTCCATGATACGCCAAATCCACGACCGCCCGCAGGCCGTAGATGGTGCGATTGGAAAGCCTCATGCTCAATTCTTGAGTTGATTGGTAAAGTATTCGATATAAATCCCGACCTAAGCACTCAACAATGAGTACGTGCATTCATTCCGAGCGTCAACAGAGTCATTGACATCTTCGAGTACCAGCCCCACTTGATATATCCTGGGATCACCCCCCATCCAACGCCCCCGGCAGGAGCGGAAGTGCAACGGGTTGTCTTTTTATTTTTCTTTTTATCCGGCTTTAGCAGTCTCGTCTTCGAGATCATCTGGGCGCGCATGCTCCAGCAGGTCTTCGGCACGACCAGCTTTGCCATCAGCACCTTGTTGACGGCTTTTATGGCGGGACTTGCCGTGGGCAGTTTCCTCGGTGGTCGGATCGCCAATCGCATCGACGACCAGCTCCGTGCCTACGGTATCCTCGAGGGGTGTATCGGAGTGTACGCCCTGCTGGTTCCCCTGATGCTGGAGCACCTTCCAACCCTGTATGGATTTTTGTTCCAACACTTCATCGACGACTTCTATTTATTTAGCTTACTTCGCTTCATCGCCGTCTTTGCGATTCTCCTTATTCCCACCACCATGATGGGGGCGACACTGCCGTTGGTGAGTCAATGGCTCGCCGATCGACAGCGGCTATTTCAGGGAAGCATCGGCCTACTGTATGGCGCCAATACAATGGGAGCTTGTATCGGCTGCTTTGTGGCCGGCTTCTTCCTGTTGCCGGCCCTGGGATTGAGCACCACCAACTCGCTTTTTGCCGCTACCAACTTCGCGTTATGTGCGGTGGTCGTACTCAGTTCGCGTTCCCTTGGCGACAGCGGTCATTCGGGCACAAAGGGGATCGACCTCCTCGATGACAACGAACTGGCCGATGTCATCGGCGGCACGGCCCACGCTGATCATCATCCTCGGTGGGCCCTGAAGGCAACGCTGATAGGCTTTGGAGTCACCGGTGCCATCGCCATGAGTTATCAGATCCTTTGGACCCGAGCGTATTTGATCACCCTCGGGAGTTCGACCTACTCATTCACCCTCGTATTGACCACCGTTCTCGTCGCCATCGCTGCCGGCAGTGCCGTTGTATCGCCCTGGATAAAGCGTGTCGCCCGCCCACTTTTTTGGTTGTCCCTTGCACAATTCGGAGCCGCAGCATCTGCAGCGTTGAGCTTTTTCACCCTCAACCGTATTCCCGTCTGGCTCTTTGAGCGCATTCGCGATCCCATTACTCATATTGCCGAGATCTACGCCTTTCAATTTGGTCTCGTAGCCCTTGTGGTCTTCGTGCCATCCTTTCTGCAGGGAGTGAGCTTTCCACTCGTCATTCGCGCCATCACCGGCAACTCCGACGAGACCGGCGGTGATGTGGGTAATGCCTATGCCTACAATACCACCGGAGCCATTGTCGGCAGTTTTTCGGCGGGCTTTATTCTCATGCCCTGGCTCGGTCTCCAGCAGGCGATCATCGCCGTGATATGGCTCAATCTGGGACTCGCCGTGACGTGGGCCGCCGTGGAGTCGACGATCGATCGCTCGCTCCGAAGTGGCATTGTCCTTGCACTTGCGGGCATGGTCGCAACCGGCGTTCACCTGTTGTCCCCGGCACTGGACCAGGCACAATTGACCGCCGGTGTATTTCGGGCCCAGACTGCGCGCGACGTCCTCTCCGCGCGTGTATTTGACGATTACAGCCCCGAGATACTCTACTACGACGATGGACTCACCTCGACGACCTCCGTTGAGCGCCACGGCGACCGGCTGGTGTTGAAGGCAAATGGAAAACCGGAGGCATCGGACGGCGCAGATATGCCGACCCAAATCATCGTGGGTCTGCTGCCCTTTATCGTTCGAAGTAGCTACGAGGACATCGACATCGGCGAGGAACAAGCGGCGATGATCGGGTTTGGAAGTGGCGTCACCGCCGGAGCCAGTCTGCAGTGGCCACTTCAGCAGCTCGACGTAATCGAAATCGAGCCCGCCATGCTCGAGGCTTCGCGCTATTTCGAACACGTCAATCACCGGCCTCTGGAAGACGAGCGTCTACGTGTCGTGGAAAGCGACGGGAGAAATTTTCTGGAATATACGTCGAAGCGATTTGACGTCATCGTATCCGAGCCCTCCAATCCATGGATTGCCGGGGTCTCCTCACTTTTCACCGTCGAGTACTTCGAGCGCGCCCGCCAGCGGCTGAATCCAGACGGGATCTATGCCCAATGGGTCCAGCTCTACGAACTTCATCCCGACAACGTGCGCACCGTCTTTGAGACCTTTCGCACCGTCTTCCCACACGTCCACGCCTTCTCCTCGCGCCCCAAGGGAACGGATCTGATCCTCATCGGAAGTAACCGGCCGTTGCCTTTTCCCGCCCGGGGATATGCAAGAGCCTGGGAGTTGGACTCCGTGCAACGAGAGTTGCAACGCGCTGGAGTGCAGTCGGCCCATGACCTGTACGGCCTATCCTTTATGAACCAGGAGCAGATCGATTCCTTTGCCTCCGGTGCCGAGCGCAACACCGATGACAATGGACGACTCGAATTTTCCGCTCCTCGAGATCTGATCTTCTACGACGACGGAGAACAGTTTTTCGTGAACTGGTACTTCGGCGTCGACGACTACGGCGATCCCCGCCCACATTTCACAGACTGGCCCGACGGAGACCAATGGACACCCCGGCATATCGGCGCCCTGGCTCGGTCGGTTTGGATCGCTGGAAAGCCGACACTGAGCCGTGCACTGCTGGAGGACGCCGGATTTCTCCGTCCAGATCACGACCCTTCGCACTCCCCTTCCCACGAGATCGACGATGTGGTCGCTGTTTTAAATAGCTCACAACTGACGCTGAAGACCGTGGTGTCACACCATTGGGCCGATCGACAGTTCGCGCTTCACGAAGAGGTTCTACAGGCATTTGAAGCCAACAGTTTCGACGCCGTGCTGGAGTCGATGGACGAAAGTGCCTCCGATCCAACCGAGCGCCTGGCCCAAATTGTCTTGCTCACCGCAGCACGGCGTTATCGCGACGCAGAGCGCCAGATCGACCAACTCGACTCCGAGGGCCAACTGGCCGACAACCCGGTCTATCAATTTGTCCGCGCCAACGTGCTTCGCGTTCGGCGCCGCTATGAAGAGGCCTATCAAGCCTATCTGGCGTACGCCGAGTTCGTGTCCCACTGAACTAAAAAATCCCCACCTGACCACCAAGGGGCCAAGCAGGGATTTTCAGGCTGCTTTCACAGCGTCATCGAGCGATCAACTCATTATCACTCATTCGTCGAGCTTTAGCTCCAGTTGCGGACTGTCGAGTTCCAACTCTCCACCCTCTGGTTGCTGCGGTCGCTGCTGTGGTTGCTGCTGCGGCTGAGCGCCCTGACCACCGCCGTGAGGCATCTGTGGCATTCCCTGCGGACCTCCGTCGGACATATCGACAGTGACCTCGATATTATCCTCTAGCCGCTCGATCTCGACATCTTCTTTGAGATGCTCCAGAAACTCCTGAAACACTTCCTGGCGCTTTTGGTGACGAAGTTGAAGCTCCAGATCGTCTCGAACGCTATCGTAATCCGCTTCTTCACCTTCACGAGTGTCGACGACCTGGATAACGTGATAGCCAAATTGTGAGCGCACCGGTTCCGAGATCTCTCCGGCTTGCATCGAAAAGGCGACTTCCGAAAACTCCGGCACCATCTGATGTTGCGGGAAAAATCCAAGATCCCCGCCCCGTTCAGCCGTCGGCCCCTCCGAATGCTCTCGGGCCAGGTCTTCAAAATCAGCTCCTCCATCGGCTTCTTCGTAGATTTCTTGAGCCCTTGCCCTGGCACTTTCGACTGCGTCATCGTCGGCATCCTGACCGACCTCGATCAAGATATGGCGCGCATGGACCTCGTCTTGTGACCCCAGTTGCTCACCCCGCATCTCGAACAACTCTTCGATCTCACTTTCCTCGACTTCCAGGTCATATCGCTCACTGAGATATTTCTCGAGCTGGACGTCCTGGTGCATATTCTCGCGCACCTCTTCTTCGGTGACGCCCATCTGCGCGAGCTGTTGAGAGAGCGCTTCCGCACCTCCAAATCGCGCTTTGAATTCCTCGAAGGCCTCGTCGATTTCCTCATCGGTGACGTCGATATCTTCTTCGTCCAGTACGGAGTCGACCAGATGCTTATCGATGACGAAGTTGATGGTCTGATTCTTGAACATGTCCACCATCTGCGGTGGCAACTGCCCCGGAAGCTGCTGGGTCCGCTCGTAGACCATCTCGTTGAAGCTGTCCTCGCCGAGTTCTTCCCCGTCGACCTTGGCCACCGGACCGGTGGCATAAAATGGTAGCGATTCCTTGTCGAATTCCGCCTCATCACCATCGGCCTGTTCTTCATCCGTTTCTTCGGCAACCGCTTCCTCTTCTTCTTGTTCGGACTCATCGTCGTCACACGCCACGACGGTCCCACCTGCCAATACAGCGGCGAGCAAAAATGACATGGCGCGGCCTTTATACAAACCCATGGATTCTCCTTGGATGCAATTCGTTGTTCGTCGTAATCAACTGACGTATGGACGTATACTCTTATCGTTTTTTGTTGGCTGAGCAATCGTCATCGATACCGGTTGCACACTTTTAGTGTCAAGCTCGGGGGTCGATGATCCCTATTCGCCCAATGAAACGCGACATCGGTCCAGTCCATTCCACAGGCCGCCCGACGATTGTCCATTGCCACCGAAAGGACTGACATGATCGGCCAGAGCTCCTCACCCACAGGATACCCGGCATCGGATATCCGGGCCGACCGTCGGGAGGTTTTAGCGACCAATCGCAAAAATCACGCCTGCCCAGTGGCGTGAAATCCAGGTCACCACCGTGGCCATTTGCTCGGCCCCGGGGAATGACTCGAGGGGACGCAAAAACCAGCCGGGATTGGACGTCAATTCCGTGGCCAGTTCCGTGGGGCCCAACAGGTGAGCAATCACGATCGCGGCGAGGCAACAAAGCCAGCACCGTCGTCCAAAGGACTGGGCCCAATCACCGGTCTGGCGCGACAAGGCCCAGCCAAAGGCGACCAGTGGAGCAGCCAAACCGATGGCCAGGCGTGGTACGTAATCCCACCCACTGGCTTGGGCTCCCACCATCATCAGCGCCAGGGGAATCAACATCAACGATATCACCGCTTCTCCCCACTCCGATGCGTGGCGAGGCGGGCGAAACCAGCGGGCGCGCTTTGCGCGAGCAACCGTTTTGCGTCGCTGACGCTGGGCATCGGTGAGTCGCTCCTCGTCACTCTCATGTCGTTGTGCTTCCTGTCGCCCCATCCGATCGTAATCCAGCTCCAGCTCCTCCTCCACAGCGACGCCGGGGGGGAATGCCGTTGCTTTTTTGTCTCCAGCCTCTCGGTCGCCACCACTGGAAGACACGGTCTTGCCGGCACCGAGAAAATCTCCTGCCACATCGCCCAGGGCCGGTCCCACTTCGGCGCTGCTCATATCGAGAAGATCCGAAGTTCGGCGTCGATCCAATTCCTCGAGTCGTTCCACCAATTCGGTTCCCGATTGAAGGCGACGGCTCGGATCTTTTTCCAGCAATTGAAACAACAATGGGCGCGCTGGCGCCGGAACCATGTCGATTTCATCGAGATCAAGTGGATCTGTCGACACATGTGCCGCCACGGCCTTGGTGACACTGGTCGCCTCCACCGCCCGAACCCCGGTCAACATCTCGTACATCAACAACCCCACCGCGTAGAGATCGGTCATCGGTCCCACATCGCGTCCTCGCGCTTGTTCCGGTGCAATATAGCGCGGAGTACCGACCGCCACCCCCTCACTCGTCAAGTCCATGATCGACTCGTCATCGAGTGGTGTCACCAATTTGGCCATTCCAAAATCGAGCACCTTGACCTGATATCGATCGTCACCGTCGGCCATGAGCATTACGTTGGTGGGCTTGAGATCTCGATGGATCACGCCGTGGCGATGGGCGACATCGATGGCAAGCGCTATCTGGCGTACCGTATCGATCGCGCAGTCCAACGACATGGGATTCGACTCGACCACCTCGTGGAGGGTCATCCCGTCGATGAACTCCAGAATCATGAAGAGGATGTCATTCTCGGTCTCCCCCCAGTCGTAAAGCTTGATGATATTGTGATGATCGAGATTGCCGATCACCTTCATTTCTCGCCGAAAACGACCGTGGGCAGTGGAGCTTCGATGACGTATCCGGGGCGGAATGGTCTTGACGGCCACACTCCTGGATTTTTTTTCGTCCACGGCGCGAAAGATCGTTCCGAACGCTCCTTCCCCTATCCCGTCTTTGATTCGATAGCGACCGTGTAGCAATTGTCCTCTATGAAGAAGCCGCCCCCTCTCATCATTCGTCGTCTCCATGGTGGCCCTTGCCTCAAAGCGACCACGGAACGAGGCTCGAAACGTGCCCCATGACCCAAGCCGCCAGATCACAAATCCATTGTACCGACGTAGCGAGCCACTCCATCTGGAGCGCATCCGGCCATCCCGCCATAAACCACAGGGCGTCATTCTCTAGCGATTGACCTGCCTCTGCCGGCATCACAATCGTCAATATAAGAATCGAAACCATCACCATCGTCACCGTGCGCTTTGCCCAGGGGATCATGATCCGCCGCGCCGTGTCCCGATAGGCGTTCTCCGAAAACTGAGCCCACACAAAGGCCAATCCCACCGGCAAAACCGCCATTGCCCAGCGCATCGGTGTCGCCAAAAGGGAGAGTGCCCCTCCGACAATGACAAAACAGATAAACCCGGCCACCAACACGACAGCTACACTGCCCGCCCAGCGCTGCATAGCACCACTGGAATCCTGGCGCTTTTGACGAGCCTTTTGGTGGTACATTTTTCGGCGCTTGCGGGCCCGATCGCGCTTCTGTTCTTGGACCGAATCCATATCGAGATCCAAGTTCCCACTGCTCTTTTGTGCTTTCCGCCCCGAACTGGCACCGCTGCTTTTGCGGCGATGCTTTTTCTCTTTTTTTCTTGTCGGTGCCGGCGATGGCAACCGTCCCTTCGCAACCCCACCGGGCGTGGATGAAACATCTTCCAATTCCTCCTCGTCGGGCAGTGCAATATAGCCGGCGCCGGAGAAAACGTCGGACTTGCTCGGCGTTGGTTCCTGGTCAACCGCCTTTTTCTTCATCGACTCGTCGGCGACGGATACCGCCTTTTTGTGCTTTTGCTTTCCCTTCTCTAGCGCCGATTCCAGGGCATTCCTGAATTGCTCAACATCGCTGAAGCGATCCCGGGCGTGCCTCGCCGTAGCCGTGAGAATAATATCGCCGAGCACCGTGGGAAGCGCATCGAGCCCTTTTAGTGCCAAACGCTCCTCCGCCAGATGAGCCTGGGCTACCTCGGCGACATTTTCCTGCGGAATACTCTCCTCGCCGGTACACATCTCGAAAAATATCAGTCCCAGGCTATACAGATCGCTGGCCGGGCTGACCTCTTGGCCCAAAATTTGTTCGGGACTCATATATCGAGGGGTGCCGATAAATTGTGTCGATTGGCGCCCTTGCTCCGTCTTTAGCTTCTCCTCGGCCTGCTCTACCAACTTGGCAACGCCAAAATCGAGAACCTTCGTGTGGACCCCGCTCTTTTTCTTTTTCATTCCCTTGCCGACCATAATATTAGCCGGTTTCAGATCGCGATGGATAATGCGATGAGAATGAGCTTCCTCCAGACTGTCGAGTATCTGCAGTGTAATTCGTATAGAGCGCTTCAGCCCCAGGGAGCCATATTTGTCGATGGCATAATCAAGAGGACGTCCTTCGACGTACTCCATGACCATAAAGGGGATTTGCTCCGAAGTCTGACCAAAATCGAAGATGGTCACCGTATGGGGACTGGTCAGCCGGCTCGACAGACGCACCTCCATCAAAAACCGCTCCGCGGCCTCCGGATGAGCTTTGATGACGTCGGTACGCAAAAACTTCAACGCCACATCGCGGTCCATTGCCTCGTGGCGCGCGTGGAGAACTGATGCAAAGCTACCTTCACCGAGTGGGCGCAAAAGCTTGTACTTACCCTCGAATAATCCCCCCTCCTTCGATAGCTTTTGCAATGATGGCGGTAACGAAGTTTGGGTCATTGATGCGTTTCCTATTGATCATGACGTCTGCGAACTTTCCCCGGCCCCTGCCTCCGGACCAAATTCCATCCATTCTAATCAGCAAACCGGGCTATTTCATCTACCCGTGTAATCCGATGAAGAATACGTATCCAACCAGAGCTCGTGGTGAGACATCGCGTCATTATAACACTGGTTGGACTCCACAGAAGTCTCAAACCGCTTTTTGCCGAGCCTGAACAACAATCTCGCTGTCGCCTACACTCTACGATGTACGGCATATTGTCGAAGGACTAATCTCACAACTCTGTCAAGCCACTGGAGCGGCTATCGTTTGACGGTGGGAAAACCAGATTTTGCACGAACTTAGCATTTATTTACGAGCACCTTCAACCTCATGTGCGCGGCTATTGATGATGAATTTGATTTTCTGGATCGCACTGCTCTGTATCCTCTTCGCCCTCAGCGCGCAGTGGCTTATCCATCGGAGAAAAGCCCCTGCACAAGCGGGGCAGCTTCCAGCTCATATTCTCGGTATTGCCAACGAGGCCAATTGGCCTCTTTCCACCGGTAGTTGGTCGATCGACGATGTCGATTTTCTCGCCACGTCGGATCGAATCCGGGCCGTGGTTACATTGCGCGTCGAGCGAGATCAACGAAAACACTGTGCGGATGCGATGAAACAATTGGCTCGTGCGATCTATGCTCAAACCGAAGTGGAGGCGGTCCTCATCGAGGCATATTCCGGCTCTTTAACTCCGGCACTATATCTCTTTGCGGCGGACGGTCGTGGATGGTGGGGCCGTGAAATCGCCAGCACTGCCTACCGACCCAACGACTAGACGATCATCAGCCCTGGTTACCGATCACCTACTAGCCGATCAAACAAAAACCCGCCGTCGCAAACTGCGACGACGGGTCATTGCTCCCCGGAAATCGGGGACTGGCTGGCTACATCATGAGCCGGGCGCTTACATCATGCCGCCCATGCCTCCGCCCATGCCGCCCATGCCGCCCATTCCAGGCGCTCCGCCGGGGGCTCCACCGCCACCGTCGGAATCGTCACTGGGCTTCTCGGCGATCATCGCTTCCGTGGTCAACATCAACCCGGCGATGCTCGAGGCGTTTTGCAACGCCGTGCGGGTTACCTTGACCGGATCGATGACACCGGCTTCGGTGAGATCTTCGTAGACCTCGGTGCGAGCGTTGAATCCGAAAGCCGGTTCGTCGCTATCGAGCACGTTGCGGACCACAATCGATCCCTCCGCGCCGGCATTGCGGGCGATTTGACGGATCGGCTCTTCGGCAGCACGACGGATAATGTCGGCACCGAATTGCTGATCTCGACTAAATTCCATGCCGTCGAGAACCTGAACGGCGCGAAGGATGGCGACGCCACCGCCGGCGACAATACCTTCTTCCACAGCAGCTCGGGTGGCGTTGAGCGCATCTTCAACACGCGCTTTCTTTTCCTTCATTTCCACTTCGGTGGTGGCACCGACTTTGATGACGGCGACACCGCCGACAAGCTTTGCGAGCCGCTCCTGGAGCTTTTCGCGGTCGTAGTCGCTGGTGGACGACTTGATCTGGCCCTTGATCTGCTGGACCCGACCGGAGATGGCGTCCTTGGTGCCCTTTCCGCCGACGAGAGTGGTGTCGTCTTTGGTGATCGTGACCGTATCGGCGGAGCCGAGGTCGTCGATGGAGGCGGCGTCGAGCTTCATGCCGCGCTCTTCACTGATGACGTTGGCGCCGGTGAGCGTTGCGATGTCTTCCAGCATCGCCTTGCGACGATCTCCGAAGCCCGGCGCTTTGACGGCGGCCACATTGAGCACACCGCGAAGCTTATTGACCACCAGGGTGGCCAGCGCTTCGCCCTCGATGTCTTCAGCGATCAACATCAATGGCCGGTTGCCCTGGTTGTGGACCTGCTCCAACAGGGGAAGGAGATCCTTCATATTGCTGATCTTCTGATCGAAGAGCAAAATGTAGGGATTTTCGAAGTTGGTCTCCATTCGCTCACTGTCGGTGACGAAGTAGGGCGAAAGGTAGCCGCGATCGAATTGCATTCCCTCGACAAAGTCGAGTTCGTCGCTGAGCCCTTTGGCTTCCTCGACGGTGATGACGCCTTCTTTGCCAACCTTTTCCATGGCGTCGGCGATGAGGTCACCGATAGACTCATCGTTATTTGCCGAAATGGTTCCGACCTGAGCGATCTGATCGCGCTCCTGCGTCTGAATCGACATGTCGCGAAGTTGTTCGACCACTGCACCCACGGCCTTGTTGATGCCCCGTTTGATCTCCATGGGATTATGACCGGCGGTCACCAGCTTCGTTCCCTCGCGCAGGATCGCCTGAGCAAGGACGGTGGCCGTCGTCGTTCCATCACCGGCGGTGTCCGAGGTCTTTTGTGCGACCTCTTTGACCATTTGAGCACCCATGTCCTGGAAGCGATCCTCAAGATCGATCTCCTTGGCTACCGTCACGCCGTCTTTGGTGATCAGGGGAGCACCGAAGCTCTTTTCAAGGACTACGTTGCGGCCTTTGGGACCGAGCGTTACGCGTACGGCGTCGGCCAGGGTTTGGACTCCGTCGAGAATCTGCTGACGGGCCTTCGTATCGAATATGATTTCTTTCGCCATGATTTCACTCCTTTTACATTCTCAGATTGAATATG
>SKPJ01000040.1 GCA_007119595.1 Myxococcales bacterium | reverse complement strand
GGGTCAAACTCTTTTGTTCCACCATGGGCAAGGAGGTGGCGGATCGAGCCATCCAGGTGCTCGGCGGCTACGGCTATGTCTCGGAATATGTGGTCGAGCGGTTGTGGCGGGACGCCAAACTTCTCGAGATTGGAGGGGGAACCGTGGAAGCACATCAGAAGAATATTACCCGCGATCTGGCGCAACTCGACAAGTTGCGCTGAGCTGCAACGAGAATAAAAAAGGCCCGACCGTCATATCCTGACGGCCGGGCACTTTTTTTGTCGAGGTCCATCTAATTCAATAGACGATCACCGACAACTACCATATCGATAGTGGTTCAAATCTCGACCACATCAGTGGCTTTCGGACCTTTCGGGCCCATTTCGACGTCGAATTCTACTTCGGCATCTTCTGCAATGGTTTTGAAACCAGTCTGGCGCAGGGCGTTGAAGTGGAGAAAGACATCATCGCCACCATCGTGACGCTCGATGAAGCCATAGCCTTTATTTTCGTTGAACCACTTCACTTTTCCTTCAACTCTGTTCGACATACTTTCCTCGTAAACTTGATACTACAATTCGTGAATTCTCCAACCAATCCCATCGGGAGCGGTTCGGAGGCTAAAAAAAGCGAACACTCAAACCATTGAGTGTCCGTCTCTCATGATGAATGCACTCGCAAAATGGAGTGAATTCATGTTGTTCAGGCAAATTCAGGAAGGAAGATACTGCATTTCCAAACGATGCGAAGATGCGTGAAACACGAGAACTGACGGCGAAAGCTCTCCCGCCGACGCAGCATCTTTAGCAGTCCGGCGCGGTGAACGCAAACGCTGTGGCGAGACAGGCGTTCGGAGGAGATCGTGATCGGAATTGGGGACGTTCATCGCAGGTGTTGATAGGAGAGGTGGACGAATTCAAATCCCTGGCGTTGCAGGGCGGGAATGGCCTTTTTGACGCCCTGCGCCGTTTCGCCATTGGGACGATTCATGTGGAGGACGACAATCGAGCCCGATCCGGCATTCCGCAATGCTTCGTCGACTTGCCCGGCGGAGTAGGTTGCTCCATAGTCACCGACCACATCGAAACCCACCACCAAATGGCCCGTTTCCCGGGCGATGGTGGTGCAGATTTCATTGTAATGGGCAGTACCAGAACGGTACCAGCGGGGTCGTTCGCCAATGACCGCCTGCAGGCGGCGAGCGTTTTCTTCGATCTCGTGATAGGCCTCGAAGACGCTGCTGGTACCCTTTATGTCGAGGGCTGATCTTCCACTGACTGAGCAGGGCAGGTGGCTCAGCCCATGATTGGCGATCTCGAAGAGCGGATTGGCAGCCAGTTCTTTGACGGTTTCGGTGTGACGATTGAGCCAGATACCTGAGATGAACAGGGTTGCAGAGATCTCTTCCTCGACCAAGAACTCGATGAGTTCCCGGTCGTATCCCCCACCACAAGCGTCGAGGGTAAGAGCGATTTTTCTGGGGCTGGTATCGAGCCGCGTACGTACACCGGGGACCATCTCACCCCAATGTTGTGGTGTTTGCTCGGCAAGTGCTTTCAACCATGCCGGTGCTGATTCATGGTCTTCATGGTCTTCAGCGGAGGCCCGGTTTTTTCTCTCTGCAATTTTCCGATCACCGGTAGCCCGGGGCCGATTCGATGATCCGGTTTCGTCGCTAGCATCGAAGGGGTTGGGATTGGCGTTGGAAAAGAGATTCCATCCGGCGATGGAGGGTTGACTCTGCAATTGGTAGTTTGCCGAGTCGTCGACGTCCGTCGCGTCCTTCGGCGGTGCGTTCAACCCGGAAATTTGAGGCAAAATCGACGGAGTGACGGGGGGGGCCGCTTGCGGAGCACCACTCGGGCTTGGGAACTTTTGCGAAGTCGCCGTAGATTCTGAGCGCAATTCCTCGGCCAATGGTTCCTGGGTGAACAAGTCCCCCTTAATGGACATCACGAATAGCGCTGCAAAAATTACGGATCCCAAAATCCATAGCGACCGCTTAAAAATTGGGTTACGCCGCAACATCAGAAAAGACCGCCAGGTCGAAAAAAATCAAATGACCACATCAAGGATGAATAAACGGTTACGGGAGGTCAAATCGAGGAGCTGCACTGCCAAGTGCCGGGGCAGAGGCGTTGCTGGTGGAGTCTTTGCGGTTAATCTTTGCAGACACCGGTTGTCATGGTGCTGAATGAGCCGGCGAGACGTTGCTTTATGAAAATTTCCTTCGGTTGAAACGCAAGGCGGACGCTGGAACTGCGTATCTTGAGAGACCAAAACGGCCTGCTGGATGCAAAAATCACAATTAGAGGAGGGAGTCCATGAGATCAGGAAACGGCGGGGTCCGGATATGGGCCATATTATTTGCGGTGAGCGGATTGGCCGTAATCGGAGCAGGATGTGATCTGCCGGGTGTCGCTGAGTTTCGAGCCGATCGAGAGCCAGCACCTGAGGAGGAGGATTTCAGATTGCGCGGTGATCCAGCGGCGGGACAAGCGTTTTATCAAGCTCAATGCACCTCATGTCATGGTGTGGAGGGCCGCGGAGATGGACCGGCTGCCGTCGGCATGGATCCGCCGGCCACCGATTTTACACAAGTCGAGCTGTCTCCAGAGAGGACGTATCGGGTGATCCGCGACGGTGGACGCGCACTGGGTATGTCGCGTGCCATGCCCGCGTTTCGCGCTGCCACCGACGATCAGACGCTCCGCGATGTGGCAGCTTATACCCTCGAATTATCGCGACAGGAACCCGACAGCGAGCCCCGTTCCAGCACCGATTAAACGCTTCGTCGTTTCACCGGAGTCGTTGATCCGTAAGGCGGCGACGCCTCGGTGTTGGGACAACCTTCGAGATTTCACGCAAATACCAAGGCATTCGACTACCGAATTGGTGGCGCCATTTCGGCGCCAGCGATGGCAGATGTCATCGGCTCTACGTCTTACTACGCCGTGAGCAGAAGTTGAGTGAAGCGTCTGCGCGCCGAGAGCACGTCGAAGCGGCGTTGCGGCTCGCTCGACGATGCTACATCGCATCGCCTCGTCGCCGCGCCTTGTCC
>SKPJ01000467.1 GCA_007119595.1 Myxococcales bacterium | reverse complement strand
GAGCAGGCGGCGGCGAAGGCGAGTAAAATTGTGGCACAGAGACCGTGTATCAGGGCACGTAAAATCGGTGATGTGAACATAAATGGAATCCGGGGGAGTGCGAAGTTCGGCTTTCTTTCTGTCGAGGATTGTACTTCACCGGCAGCGGTGGACGTCAACTGCGAAAGATTTGACGTCGGGCAATAACCGTTCATTCTGCAGTGCCGCCGGTCGTGGTGGGCAACGAACGAGTTACGTACCAAAGGATGATGTGATGGGTCCAGAATTTACCGAGGTCTCCGAAGTCGCCACTTCATGGATGGCGACGGAGGGAGTGGTGTTTTTACAGAATCTGGCGGTCTTCATATTGATCTTGGCCGTCGGATATGTGGTGGCGAAGCTGGCGCGCCGCTCGGTGGCTTCGGCACTGGGCCGTTCGAATCTGCATCCCTCGCCGCTATTTAAGCAATTTGCGGCCAATGTGGCGAGTAAATCGATTCTGTTGGTGGCGCTCATCATCGGACTCGGCAATCTCGGCGTGGACACGGCGGCGCTCATCGCCGGGCTCGGTGTCTCCGGTATCATCATCGGTTTTGCCTTACAGGATACGCTGTCCAATTTTGCCTCCGGGATGCTGATCTTTTTGTATCAGCCCTTCGATGTCGGTCATTTCGTCGAGATCGGTAGTGTAACGGGCCGGGTCAGCGATATGACTCTGGTATCGACGATCCTGAATACGCCGGACAACAAGGTCGTGACCATTCCCAATTCCAAGGTGTGGGGTACGGCGATCACCAATTTTACGGTCGCCGGTACTCGACGCATCGATCTGGTGGTCGGCGTGGCCTATGACACCGATATCGACGAGGCTCGCGAGGTCTTCTTGGACCTGCTCGACGACAATGACGCAGTGCTCGAAGATCCGGAACCCATTGTCTGGGTCGGTGAACTCAACAATAGCTCCGTCGATTTTTTCGTCCGAGGTTGGGTGGTGACCGACGATTTTTGGCCCACGCGCTCTGAGCTATTGCGCCAGGTGAAATACCATCTCGACGGCGCCGAAATCGGGATTCCCTTTCCCCAGCGTGAGGTCTGGATGCACGAGATGTCGCAGTAAGTGCTTGGTGACGGATGTGATGTTGTGATCCATGATGGGCGCTGGCACTAAGGAACCATCATGGGCTCGCAGAAGATGACGAAGAGGATTCCAAGAATTTGGGTGGTACTGGTTCCGGTGATCATCGCCGCCATCCAGATCCATGCATTTTGGGTGGTATCCGATGAGGTTGCCGCATCGGCGGGATGGTTGATGGACGATGCTTTTTTCTACGCCGTCATCGCCGGGCATCTCGTGGAGCGAGGAGCCCTCGAATTTTATCCCGGGATGGAGACCAACGGCGTGCAGCCGTTGTGGATGTTCGCCGTCGCAGCCGCTCATTGGGCAGTCGACGCGGTGACACCCGTGGAGTGGATACGCTATCTGTCGGCGGGGGCCTATCTGCTGTTTGTTGCCCTCGTGATGGCATTGATGAGTCGACAAGCCGGTGAGGGTCGGATTGCGGCATCCTTGGTGGCGGTTTTTGTGTTGCTTCAGCCCGATTTTCAGGCCTGGGTGCTCAACGGAATGGAGACGGCCGTGACCCTGGTGGTATTGGTGGTCACCATGATGCAGACCTGCCGTCTCGCTTCTTCAGACGAGGGCCGATCCCATTTTGAGTGGGTGGTGTTGGCGCTGCTGGGTGCGCTGTGTTTTTTCGCCCGCACCGATCTTTTCGTCGTCAGCCTCATACTCGCTGTCTGGGTTTTTCGAGAACACGGTGTGGGCCGGCAGTTGGCGGTATTCGTCGGAACGTCTGCTCTGTTGGTGACTCCTTATCTGGCCTTCAATTTCATCTATTTTGATCGCCTCGTTCCGCTCAGTGGACAGGCGAAGCAATTTTATCTGTCCACATATCACGGAACGCTGCAGTCGTATTTCACCTCCAATGAGTGGCGAGGGCTTTTTCACGCATTTTCGGTGCTTGTGCCCGTGGGGCGGGGAGGATCGGGCTTTGTCGTCGAATTGTTGCTCAATGCATTGTCGGCGCTGACGATGGCGATCCCTGTATTGGCGGGTTATTTTGCCCTGCGGAGCCGTGAGTTTTTAGGAGAATATCCGACGGTCACGGTGCTGCGATGGTTCGCCATCATCGCCGGCGTGCATCTCTTCGTCATGGTTTTCTACCACCGAGGACTTCGGCCCTATAATGACTATTATTTCGCGCCGACAGTCATCATTGGCTGTATCATCGTGGCCATCGCCGTGGAGCGATGGATTCAACGACTGCAAGAGCAACACAGTGCCGGCAACTGGCGACGGCTGCGACTTGGAGCTGGAGTACTTCTGGCCGCCTGGATTGTGGTCTTGGGAGTGCAGACCGTCGACGCCTGGCGCACCGATGATCACGAGCACTGGAGCCAACGGGTCACACTGGCCGCCGATCTCGACGAATTTGCACCGGCCGATGCAAGCGTCGGGGCCTACTGGCCCGGCGGACTTGCCTATTTCTCAAAACACGAAGTCATCCCCCTGGACGGAATCATCGCTTCCGCTGAATTTCAACGAGATGTGATGCGCAACAAAGAGGCGCTTCAATATCTATGCGAGATGGAGAATCCATATCTGGTGGTTCTTCTGAGACAGGGGCTATCGGGTTTGAGCCAGCGCGACGAGCCACCGGAGGTCGAAGAGTGGGCCTGGGCGTTCAAGGCGGAGATGTGGACGCACGGAGTGGAACACTTCGAAGTGGTTTCCCACCGACCGGTCGCTGGAGAAGAGTCCGGCTGGTATTTATTGCGGGTCGATCCATGTTAAACGCCTCGCCATGTAACTGAAATGCGGCACCGGCGAGGCGTGCGTTTCAGGTAAGTGATGAGGTGTTTAAACATTGCATCACCGGGAATGGCTCGCCGGGAATTGGCAGGTTCAGATAAGCGGCCAGTAATGCATCTTCGGGGGATTATAATACGTCGATCCATCGCCGTGCCCGGCTGGTGTCCTGTTCTTGGATGGCGTGTGCCAGAACCCGGGATGCCACGTATTCTTGCAGCTCTTGGTCGGTATTTTCGTCGGTGACGAGTGCCTGGCTGGCGATGATCTGGGCAGTCTCGTCGAGTCCGGCCTCATACAGCCGGGCTGCCAGGGCCCACCAGCCGTAGCTCGGCGCCGGTGCGACGGCGGCGTATCGTTTGGCGAGTCCAGTTAGCTGCGTTTCAAAGTCCTCGAGATCGACGATGGGATGGAGTTCGAGTAGCTTGGGCCAGACGAGGGCGATGGGGCGGGCGGCTTGGCCGTCGCCGTCCGGCTGGAGTTCGGAGACCGCGTCGTGGAGTCGTCGGATCTGCTCTTCGATTCGGTCACTCAAATCGTCGGTGAGTTGGCGGTCTTCTGGGTTGAGCCCGTCGTCGGAGGTGCCGGACAGCGTGGAGACGATCTCTGCGATGGCATCGGCGATCGGCATTCGGGCGTCGTTGTGGCGCCTTGATGGTACGGAGTCGGTTGCCTCGTAGGTTCCATTCCAGGCCTCGTGGAGGACCCGAAACCGCCGCGTCGCCGGTTTCCAGCGACCGGGATAAACGGAGCTCAATTTCCGGAGAAGTGTAAAGACCTGGTCGCTCTGGTCGAGGGGAAGAGATGCTACTTTGGAGAGTTGACGGCGCGATTGGAGAAAATTCTTCCATTGTCGTCGATCGTCACCGCGAAACAAGGCCTCCGACAGCTCTTCGAGTCGCCGGCTCTCGGCTTCCGGGAGATGCAAACCGGCGAGTTTGAAGATCGTCGATGCCGCCCGGCGAAGATCGCGGAGCTGCAGGCTTCGGTAGCGAGGCCGGGCGATGGAGACGGCTCGGTGCAGGTCGAGGACGATGTCCATCGCCCGCAGGCGATCCGTCCACTGAGCGCTGGAGGCCAGCGAGACGGCCATCCACAATTGCTCCGTCGGATCCAGCCTCGTCCAGTCGATTTCACCGAGCAGTTCTCGGCCCCGAAGCCGGTCGCACCCGGTGGTCAAAAGGTAGGAACCGAGGCGCAATCGGGCGTGGAGATTCCAGTGCTCCAATTCGGCTCGGTCGGCCCGTTCGGCGGCCATTTGAAATTGAGTCGCCACGGTGGAGGTCCGGGCTCCGCCGTTTTTCGCATCCAACAACGACGAGAAATGACCGACCAGATAGGGACCCAGGGGCCACCGGGGGCGGGCGTCGGTGAGCCAGCGCCCGATGGGTACCATGACCGTCGGTTCGGCGTGGTCTGCGATAGAGGCCAGGGCGTCGAGCAATTCGGCCTCCGGTTGCTCGCCATCCCCCAAAAAGGGAGCGGCGTAGTGCACCAAAAAAGCGCGATACTCGGCGTGGTCTTCGAGGTGCCCGACAATCTCGGTAGCTGTCACGGTCAGGTGAAGCCAGATCTGCGGGTCATCGATTCGATCTTGGGCCCATTGGGCATAATCGATGACCGCCGTCAGTGCAGATTCCCATTTCTCGTCGTCCACGAGGTTGCGAACTCGTGCCTCGTAGACTCGTCGGCGTGCATTTTCCCATCGGCTGGCAAAGCTCACGGAGAGTCTCCTTTGCGGGGTACGCCGAGGACGTGAACGCGCTCCAGACGCCGCTCGAGGTGGGTGACCATGCGCGCCAAGCGCTCCATTGACGGTACGTCATCCGGCGTCGGTGGAGGATCGGGAAGGCGCGTGCGGGCCTGGGCGATCGCCTCGTCGATCTGTTCCGTTTCGCCCTGCTGGAGTTTCCGGGCGTCCGGGTCGGCGGCGTATGGAAATTGTGCGGTCTGTTCGGACAGCGACTGAAGTCGCGAGCTCGTGGTGGTGTAGAGTGTCTGGGCGTAGCGCTTGGGGTCGCGGCGGCGAAATAAAAACTCGTCTTGGGCGACGCTTTCGTAGATCGCCTGGACCCGGTCGGCTACGTCGTGCCATTGGCTGTCGTCGTCGCCTTCCCAGGCGCTGTCGACATCGGCGCGGAGCTCGTCGAGGTGGGTTTTCCACTCCTGACGGTTTCGGCCCAGTCGATCGCTGTCGGCGGCAAATACCAGACGGCGAATTGTATCGAGAAGGGTGTCGATTCGGTTTTTTCCCGGGGTGCGGCGAGGGCGCGGAGCGTAGTCCTCGAGCAGTGTCTCCAAACGCCGGGCCAGCACTTGCAGCCGATGGGGGTCGTGGCGGACGGCGGCCCGGATGCCAACGAGTAGCGAATTTCGAACTTCTTCAAAGCGCCGTGCTTCACCGCCCCATAGTCGCTCGGTGACCTCGTCACTTCGGTCGATGAGCTCTTCGATCTCCTCCCACTGACGTTGGCGCGGCGCCGACGGGCGGTCGATGCGTGCCCAGAAGGTCTGTTCCTCGACCCGTCCCGATGCGGTGACCGTCATGGTCTGGTCGACGTCGATACTCAGCTCCACCGGTGTACCCGGCGGAGTGCTCTCGGGGACCGGTAGCACGAGAGTGTGGATCGGAAGACGGTGTTGAAATAGGCGCAGTACGACCGAACCAGAGCGATCACCGGTGACCAATTGATGGGTCGCCGTCGTCGGCAGGTGAGTGCCGCGTTCGATGAGGGTATGACGAGTCGGCTTTCCGTCTTCGACGACCTCGACGTTGATGTCCTTGGCGAGCACCGCCGGATTCGTCAGGGCCAGTGTTGGCAGCGGGTTGGCATCTTCCGGTCGCTCGGGAAGCCATAAATCGACCGGTCCGTAGACCGGTTCATCGCCGTCGTTCAAGGTGGTGGATACGAAGGGCGTGTCCGCCGGAGGTAGTTTGTCGCAGTGGAAGTCCTCGATGGAAAACCTGTGGGGTAGCTCACCGCTCTCCAGCTTCACGCGGCGCGAGGCGTCGGACTTTTCGTCGACTCCGAAGGTGATATGCGTGGCGTTTGAGTCTTCGCCGGGATCGACATCGCCGATCAGTCGCCGGTCCGGGTTATCCGCCGGAAGATCGGTGACGGCGATGGTGATTTGTTCTTCCTCGTCGACAAAGCGAAGGGGACATACGGCGGCGGCGTGGAGGGCGGCGCCGCGGGCCACGCTGGTCTCCGGATCGTCGCTCGAGAGCTGCTCGTCGCCCAGGTCTAGCTCATCGGCGATGGTTCGGCGAATCCGCGCCCGGACCGCCGGGACTTTTGTGGAGCCGCCGACGAGAAAGATGCCGTCCACATCTTCGGCTGTGATATCGTGCCTTGCCTGGGCGCTCTTTAGCGCCCGACGAGACGATAAGATCGTCGCCTCCACCAGGTCGTCGATACAGTCCTCGAATGTCTCTCGATCGACCGTCAGCTCCAGATCGACGGATCGCCCGGAGCGGTCCAAAAAGAGCGCCTGTTCATCGATCTGAACCGACTCTTCGTCGCTCAGTTTCTCTTTGGTCTTTCTGGCGATTCGGCGCAGAATTTCGAAGGATATTCGGTCGTCTTCGCTGTCGATTTTATCGGCCAAGTCAACGCCGCGTTCCACGAGGGTATCGCGAAAATGGTCGGCCAATCGGCGATCGAAGTCGTCTCCACCGAGGTGGTTGTCGCCGTCGATGGCCAGGACCTGGTATTCCCCGAAGAGGGTGCGAATAATGGATACATCGAAGGTGCCGCCGCCGAGGTCGTAGACCAAAAAGGTGCCGTCGCCGATGCCCTGGTTCCAGGTGTGGTAGATGGCGGCCGCCGTCGGTTCCTGGACCAGCCCGGCGACGTTGAGACCCGCCAATTCGCCGGCACGGCGGGTGGCCTCGATCTGCGGGGCGTCGAAATAGGCGGGCACGGTGATCACGGCGTCGCGGACGCCCAAATCGAGCTCCTTATACCGGCCCTCCAATTCGCGGCGCATCCGGTCGGCGATGGACGACAAAAGGATCGCCGATATCTCCTCCGGAAGTAGATTCCCGCCGTAGCGAACGGGGTCGGTACTGCCCATAAAGCGCTTGACCGATTCGATATATGGCGGGCCGCCGGATTTGGCGTTGTCCAGGGCCTGGTATCCCACCCGCCATCGTCCCTCGCCGGCGGGTTGAACGATTGATGGAAGGGTCCGTCGGTGTTTTTCATCCGTGGCCACCAGCGGCGCGGCGCAGTCCGGCAAAAAGATCGACGCCGCTGTCCGTGTGGTCCCCAGATCGATTCCGAAGGGTGGAGCCGTCTTCATTCACTCCTCCTCGTTATTCGTCGGGTTATTGCCAATCGCATTGTCGCGCATCACGGTCGGCAAAAAGGGCGGTGGAGCGTAGAGGCTGTGGTCCTCCATCAGCGGCAAAACGAGGGCGTCCTCCAGGGTGGGCTGAAGCGGACCCAGTGCCTTTTTTGGTGGTTTATCGACCAATTCACTCGCCAGCTCCCAGGTGTTTCGTTGTGCCGAAACCGGCGGTGGTGTCAGGGCAATCCATCGCGCTCGTGCGGTGGTGTCGGACATCAATTGGCGCCAGTCTCGCTGGAGTTGTTCGCGTTCATCGGGCGTAAGCTTTTGAGAGCGTCGCTTCATCGCGGCCGTCAGTTTTTTGACGCTGTCCCGCGGGTCGAGGCCCCATTTTTCGAAGGGATTGTCATCGAGCTTCATGATCTTCCTCCGGAGCCAATTTAAAACGCTCGATTTCGTTCTCCAGATCCGATTGGTATCGGTCCAAAAGATCGTTTTCCGGGTAGAGTTGTTCGGCCCGCCGAATATTTTCGGCGGCTCGGTCCACCAGGGGCTGTACGCGGCGCCGTACCGGGCCGAGTTGAGTGCTCATATTGGGCAATGCCGCCGTTTTTAGCAGGTCACGGTTGGCTCGTTCGAGCAACAAATAGGACAAAAGCCGGCTCGCGTTTCGGTGGCTCGGACAGATTTCCAGAGCACGCTCAAAGGAGCGCTGACGCCCGCCGATGGACAGGGACTCCTCGCCCTTGAAGACCAGGAGATCGGCGACGGCGCCCTGAAGGCCGAAAAAGTCATCCTCGTCGGCTTTGTAGAGCCGATTGGCACAGGGCAATAAGCGCTCGATCATCGCCGGTGTAATCTCCAACTCCTCGTCGCGACCCGATTCTCGCAGATCCCATATAATGGCCAGTCCCCGGCGGAGTACGACGCGGTCTAGCTGCGGTGGAAAGCCCAGGTGCTGGCAGCGAAGTAGCGTTGCGTCGAAAAGGGTCAGAAAATCGCTTCTCTCTGCCGATGACATATCGATGGCGTCCAGACGCCGGCCCAGATCAGAAGAAAGTGCTCGGTAAAGAGCTTCCAGCGTGTCGTCCACGCCCTGTCGGATGCCCTCGATAAGGGGCGCATTGCCATCGTCGGTGCCGCCGACGGAGCAGATGTCACCGGCGGTATCGAGGACATCGCACACAAATCCCAGAGGACGGCGCGCCGGGGGAATATCCCAGTTGTGTAGCCGAAGCGACGTCATGCCCACCTCGCGAAGTGCCTGCAGGGGACCGTCGAGCAAACTCGCCATTACGGCGTCGATTTCGGCGCTCGTCAGGTCACTGGATACGGGCGAAAGCACCTCGTGTTTTAAATAGACTCCGTCGGCCAACGCGGTCCATGAAGCCAGGGCCTCGCGCCAGCTTCGGCGGGCGAGCTCGAAGCGTGAGGCGTCGAGCGCTCGTTCGAAAAGACGGGTAAAGAAGATGGCCTGGTGATGTTCGGTGGCGTCGGAAAATCCCGCCTTACGGGCGCGCTCCCAGACCTCGGGCCAAGAGCCGCCGGTCTCCAATGCCGGTTCGATGATCGACCACGCCGGGTCTCTTTGGAGGGCGTCGATCCAGCCGGCCCATCGGCAGGTCGTCGAAGCGTCGATGTCGATCAATCCCTCCGAGAGTCTTTCGACGAGCACCGGGAGCAGTAATTCGGCATCGAGGAGGGCGCGCAGGCGGCGCTTTTTGTCCTCGCGCAATGATGTCGGTGAGGGAAGATCCAGGGTCACGGTCGCCGCCTCCCGCCGGGTTTTCTGTTCGTGGAGCCGATACAGATGTCGGTGAGCAATTGCTCCAGAATGACCCGGTCGTCCAGGGGACTCGATTTGAGCGCGATATCGACCTCCAGCAATTGTCGAAGAATCTCGGCGACTTCATCCGTCGAGAACGTGCGGGCGTGCCGTTTGTAATCCTTGACGAAAAAAGGATTGACCCGCACGGCGCCCGCCGCCTTGCCGCGTCCGGCATTTCGCAGGCTCGGGTCCTGCAATTTGGCGACGATTCGAAAGTGGCGCGCGATCATATGGGAGAGTAAAAGCGGTGCTTCCCCGTCGAGCAGCATCCGGTCTAAGATCTCCATCGCCGACTGAAAATTGCGCTCCCCCAATGCATCGGTCAGGTCGAATACCGAGCGGTTTCGCGTGCGGGCTACTACGGCCTGGGCGTCTTCGACGGTGACCGCTCGCGGTTCCTCATCCTCCGCCTTTCCCATATACAGGTCGATCTTCAAAAACGCCTGATCCAGGGCGGCCAACTCCGTGCCCACGGCGTCGATGAGATATGCCGAGACCTCGCGGTTGATGCGAAGTCCCCGGCGCTTGGCCTGGCGCTTCATAAATGGGCCCAGCTCATTTTCGTATAGCGACTTAAATTCACAGTGTTCGGCGGCTTTTTTGAGCTTTTTGACGATGCTGATCCGCCCGTCGATCTTTTTCTGGATTGTCCGGGCGTGAAAGACGAGGCACGTCGTCGGCGAAGGGTCTTCGAAATACTCCTCGAGGGGCTCCAATTCCTTCGGCGAGATCTCCTGCAGGTCTCGGACGACCACCAGCCGGCGCTCGGCCATCATGGGCAGCATATTGGCGGAGGCCAAGATGGAGCCGGCATCGATGTCGCGCCCCTGAAAGGCGTCGTAATTAAAATCGTTGGTTCCCTCCGGACAGGCGGCTTTCGTGATGGCCTCCAGGGCTTTGTCGAGCAGGTAGGTTTCCTCGCCGTGGATATAGTAGATCGGAGCCGGATCACCGGATTTGACGTTTCGCAAAAACTCTCGAGCCCGGTCGGCCTGTTTACTCATCGTCGATATCTCGTTTGTCGGGGGCAGTGTTCAAGAGCTGGTTGGCAAGCTGGGGGGCGACCCGTGAAATGGCGTCGACGGCCGCCAGATTCCCGGCACGGCGCGTGCTCGCGATGGCGGCCTGTGTAAATGTTGGGTTGCCACCGATGACGTCCGTGGAAAATCCCCTGACGACTACCGTATGCGCTGGAGTCTCTTCACCAGCGGCGAGAATATGGCAGTTGAAGTCCAACTCCACAACCACGTCATGTTCAAAACCGGTGCTCTCGTAATTGGTGACGGAGCATCGCACAGTTGCGGGTGCGCCGGAGGTGATAACGGTTATTCCACTTCGCTCCATTTCATCGATCAAAAGTGTTCGAAGGGCGGAGTGGTCGAGTCCCAGTTGGGCCGGCGCCGCGATGGACTCGACCCGTACCGGCACATCGGAGCCTTCGCCATCGCCGGATCGCGGGGCGTCGGCCCAACCATAGGTCGAGCAGCCGGCCAAAAGGGCGACCAACGAGACGCCGATGATGTACATGACGGGGCGATCCATCTTCACGAGTCCGTCTGCGAAAGGTTCGCCGACAAATACCAAGGGTCTGCTTATGCGTCTACTTCCGAGGACGTCGGAATGCGTGTTACACACATGGTATTGGAAGTGAATGGTTCGATTGGAACGGCGTTACTATCGGCAGACCAGGAGTCGAAGGCGTGAGTTGGCCACGAATTCGCGGTGGTATCGTCGAATTTGCCACCATTTTATACGAAGCGGGGAGGGCGTGGTCGCGCGACAATGGTTCGCGCATGGCGGCGGCGCTGGCATTTTATACGGTCTTTTCCATCGCGCCGTTATTGATGTTGGCCATGGGGGTTGCGGGATTCGTCTTCGACGAACAGACGGTTCGCACGGCTCTGGCGGCCCATCTTCATGAATTCGTGGGACCGCGGATCGAGGAATTCGTCTGGGAGGTTGTGGAGCGATGGCAGGACCGGCAGGCCGGTCTGAAGGCCTCGCTCGTCGCCTTGCTGGCGTTGGGCTGGAGTACCTTTCGGGGCTTCGATGCTCTGCGGGCGACGTTGAATATGATCTGGGGCGTCGAAAAACGCAGCGGTGCCGGCATCGTTCAGCGCGTATTGCGCCGGGCCGGCACCTTCGTAATGACCGTCTGTGTCGGTGCGATGATCGTGGCCTCCATTGTCTTCTCCACCGTCGCCGCTCGGGTGACCACCGAGATCGAGTCGGCCACTCGGATGACTCTTCCGTGGCTCGCCCAATTCGAATCGCTGGGATTATTGCTGCTGGTGGCCGTGCTCTTTGCCATGATCTTCAAGTGGGCGGCGAACGTCGAGATGGAGTGGTCCGACGCCATCGTCGGCGCCGCCATTACGGCCGTGATGTTCGGCATCGGAAAATTTCT
>SKPJ01000231.1 GCA_007119595.1 Myxococcales bacterium | reverse complement strand
TCCGTCATCATGGGACGACTCGACGAGTTGGTAAGAGAGAATAACGAACCAGGCAACTTGCCGCGCCTCGATCGATGGAGTGATTACGGCACTCGCATAGAGGAGGTCGATCATCACCCCACCTATCACGCCGCGGGCGCCCACATCTATGGTTCGGGCGTGATGAAAGCCTACGCTGATCATCCCAACTCAATGGGCGCCTTGACCCGGTTTTATCTCTCCAGTCTCAATGGAGAGGCCGGTCACAACTGTCCGGTGGCCTGTACGGCGGGCGTCATTCGGGTCCTTCAGGAGTTGGCCGGTGACGAGTTGCGCCAGCGCTTTTTGCCGGGGTTTCTCAATTCCGAATACGGCGAGCATTTCGAGGGAGCACAATTTTTGACCGAAATTCAGGGTGGGAGCGACGTCGGGGCCAACGGCACGCGCGCCGAACGCCGCGACGACGGCACCTGGCGGATATTCGGTGAAAAATGGTTCTGTTCCAATATCGACGCCGATGTGTTTTTGATGACCGCCCGGGTCGAGGAATTGGATGAAAATGGAACCCGCGGACTCGGCCTGTTCTTGGTGCCCCGACACCTGACCAGCGGCGAGGTCAACGGCTTTTACGTGCGCCGGCTCAAAGACAAGCTGGGCACGCGGACGATGGCCTCCGGCGAGGCCGACTTCCACGGCGCCATCGCCTATCATATGGGCGAGGTCGGCGAGGGTTTTAAGCATATGATGAATCTCGTCATCAACACCTCTCGGCTGTACAACGCCGTGGGTTGTTGCGGGATGATGCGCCGAAGTTTCGTGACCGCAAAGGCCTATGCCGAGCATCGCGAGGCATTCGGTCAGCCCATCGCAAATTATCCGCTGGTGCAGGAGACGTTGGCCAATATGCGCGCCGAGGGCGAGGCCCTGTTGTCGGGGACGATGCATCTGGTGGCCATGCAGGATCGAATCGACGCCGGGGAGTCGACCCAACAAGAGGAGGCGTTTTTTCGCATGGCCCTCAATCTCAACAAGGCCCGCACCGCCAAATCGGCTCGGTGGGCCTGCGTGGAGGGCATCGAGATTCTCGGTGGAAATGGCGCCATCGAGACCTTTTCAGTGCTCCCACGATTGTTGCGAGACTCCATCGTCTTCGAAAATTGGGAGGGCACGCACAATACCCTGTATATGCAGGTCTTGCGCGATATGAAGCGCTACGGCGTTCATCAGGGCTTTTTCGCCTACCTGGAGGGCTTGCTCGACGATATAAGAGACGGCGACGAGGCGCTGCGTGCCGGGGAATTGAGTGAATTTCTCACCGCTTTGCAGCAGGATACCCTGGAGGTGCTCGAACGCCCGATGGCCTCGGCGAGCCTGGCGATGCGCCGTCTCGTCGAAGACCTTGTCGATGCCTTTTATGCCACCGTCCGAACCTGGGAAAACGCCATGTTCGATGCATCGGACAACGAGGTCTCCGAGGCATCATTGGAGCATTTTTTCGACCTTCATATCCGCCCCGAAGGTCCCGAAATCGGTGATCCGAATTACCTGGAGCGGCTGCAAAGTCTGTCATAAAGTCTGCTGAGACGGTTGGGGTCTGAATGTGATGGAGGTCGATGGGAGATGGGGATCCAGCCCCTCCACCGACAGGGATCAATCACATTTTGGATGCAAAAATAAATTGTCACAATCGGGTTGCGAAGCTAGGGTGGCTTCGACAAATCACATGACCATGAAAAATGAGTATTGATATATGAGCAATGACGAGCAGCCCTGGCAAAAGTCGATGCCCGAAGAGCAGTTCCAGTTCATGCGCGATATCCTCGCCGCTCCGAGTCCCATCGGGCTGGAAGGGGCGATGACCTACGGAGTGCTCAAGCCGGCCTTCGAAGAGATGAAGCGCGAGGGTTGGACGACCCATCAATTTCGCGGCAATGCGGGGTTGATCCTCGACACCCATCCGGGACGCGACGAAATGTTGACGGTGATGGTCATCGGCCATGCCGACAAAATTCGCATGCAAGTGCGCAGCATTGGCGATGACGGAAAGATCTGGATCAATAGCGACTCTTTTTTGCCGCTCACCTTATTGGGCCACGAGGTTGTGCTATTTAGCGAAGATCCGGAAAAACCTGGAAATTACCGCCAGTTGCGCGGTGGCACCGTCGAGGCACTGGGGGCGATTCATTTCGCCGACACCGCACTTCGGCGGGGCAAAAAGGGCGTCAAAAAAGAGCAGCTCTATCTGGAGTTGCATATTCACGGAGAGGACAAAAAGGAGCAGATCGAAAATCTGGGAATTCGTCCCGGTGATTCCATCTTGCTCGACCGACCGATTGAACCCGGTTTTGGCAAAGACACCTTCACCGGCGCCTACCTCGACAATGGGCTGGGTTGCTTTGTCACCGCCGAGGTGGCGCGGGTGATCGCCGAAGAAGGCGGTCTCAACAACGTGCGCTGTCTGTTTACGATCGCCACCCACGAGGAAATCGGTCGATTCGGCAGCCGGGTGCTCGCCGGAGAATTTCGTCCCGACATACTCATCGGTGTCGACGTCAATCACGACTTCGACGCCGCTCCGGGAGTGGGCGACAAGCGGTTTACGCCGCTGAAGATGGGAGAGGGATGTACCCTTTCAATTGGTTCCATCGCCAGCGAATATCTCAATCGCCTCATCGAGGAGACGGCCAACGAATTCGACATTCCATTGCAGCGAGACGTCTGCGGCCGCGATACCGGCACGGACGCCATGGCGGCCGTATTGGCGAGTATCGACGCTGCGGCGACGTCCGTCGGCTTTCCTATCCGCAATATGCACACCATCTCCGAGGCCGGGAATACCCGAGATGTGTTGGCGGCGATTCACGTACTGGCGAAGACCTTCCAGCGTATGGATGAGATGAACGACGGCGAAGGACTCTCCGTCGATGATTTTCATCGCAATCATCCGCGGCTCGACCAGTCCAGTGACATGGTAAATGGCAGCGATGAATAAACTCGACGACGTCGTCGAACGCGATCGGCTCGCTCTCGTCGGGGTGGCGAAAAATTGCGGGAAGACGACGACGCTCAACAGC
>SKPJ01000303.1 GCA_007119595.1 Myxococcales bacterium | reverse complement strand
CGGGATAATAGTGCGAAAGCTGTGCGTGACCACGAGCGATCCGGCATTGTTTTGCCAGCAATGACTCAAAACTAGCCCGCGCCGGGTGGTGAAGCGTTATCTCCGGGGCAAATTCCTGGCGCAGTCCGGCGTCAAATGCGCGCTGACCAAACTCCATATCTCCACTGGACTCCAGGCGTTGATCAAAGGGCCCGATGCGTTCGATGCAGCTTTGGCGCACGCATAGGGAACAGGTCGGAGCGTAGTGTCCGCGCTCGAGATAGCGCTGTATGGGAAAGCCGGTGATACAATTGTAGATGCTGCTCACCGAATCACCATTGGGGGTAATCTGTACATCACAGGCGAGGTAATCGATACCGCTCGTCTCAAAGCGCTCCGCGACGCGCCTTAAATAATGCGCCGGGGCCGTCATATCGGCGTCGAGAAAACACAAGATCTCACCGCGGGCCTCGTCGATGCCGCGATTTCGAGCCGCATAGGAGCTCTGGATTTCGGTCTCTCGCACCACCTGCAACAGATCGGGATATGTGTCGGCGAAAATTCGGGCGGTGGACCACGTCTCGTCGGTGGAGCCATTGTCGGCGATGATGATCTGGTAGCGATCGCCACAGAAGTCCTGATTGAGCAAGGAGTCGACGGTATCCCGAAGGCCCGCAGCGTCATTGAATACGGGAATGATCACCGAGAGCAGGGGATCGCCGTGATCATGTGAGAAAGTCACTTCACCCATGGGATATCGCCGGTTTCACGGCCGCCGTGTTGGAGTAGAGTTCGATATACCGCCGGACTTCGTCGCGGTGGGAAAACTCGGTTTTCACATGTTTTCGGGCTCGCTGCGAAATTTGCTGTAGGGCGTCGCTATCGCGGCGAGACATCTCGTAGATCGCCTTTCCCAGTGCCCGCCAATTTCCCTCCTCGGCGAGCCACGGCCGGTGGGGAGAGGGGACGACATCCGGGATACCGGCATGGCGGGTGGTGACGACGGGAAGCCCCACCAATTGAGCCTCCTTGAGCACATTCGGGACCCCTTCTTTGTCTCCATTCGATGCCGTGCGGCTTGCGAGCACAAAGCCGTCGGCCTCGCGAAGCATCTTCTTTACCTGGGCGTGGGGAAGCCGGCCCAATAATCTAACGCAATTTGATAATTTCTGCTCGCGGATGAGGGTCTCCAACTCGTGGCGCAACTCCCCGTCGCCGATGATATCCAGTATCACGTCTGCGCCCAAGGACCGGGCATGACCGAGGGCGCGAATCGCATCGCCATGCCCCTTTTTTTCCACGAGTCGACCGATACTCAAAAATCGTTGAATCGGAGCTTCCGGCGGTTGGTAGGGGTATTCTCGGGCGTCCTTTCCGGCGTGGACGGTCACGATTGGTGTCTCGCCGGCATAGGGTTTGATTCGGCTGCGCATCTCGCCGGTCACCACGGCGATGGCATGACATCTGGGAAACAACCCGGCGTAGATCTTTTTCCACTTGCGCTCCTGGAGCAGCCGGGATGCGTCGTAGCCGCGGAGGCTGACGATAAGTGGTGTCCGGGTGGCCTCGCAGGCGTCGATGATCTTGGCGGCTGCGGGACCAAAATGGGCGTGGACGACGTCGGCTCCAGTGGTGTCGAGGTATTCGATAAAGCGCTTCGTCCGACGCTTCTGTTGCGCTGTCCCCAACATGCGCTGCCAGATCGAGATGCCTGCCGAATCCGGGGTGCTCGTTACGTCCTGTAGTACGTCGACGGCATCGAATGGGCGGTCTTCCGCGTTTTCCCGCTCCAAGGTGAGGACGCGAAAATCATCGAGTTCTTCCCGAAGTCGGCAGGCCAGATTGTAGATAAACGTCTGTGAGAGCCTGGAGAATGCCGGTGCGAATTTGATGACCTTCATAAATTGCGTGCCCTCACGTGGATTCGTCGTCTTCGGGGCCGGAAATGATGTATTTTCGCCGGCGCAGCGGACGCAATGCGCTCCGGATCTTATTGCGAAGAAACTCCGCACACAATTCGGCGCGATCACCGACCGAACCATGGGGCCAGTCTTCCCATCTCTCAAAGCGCTCACAGCTCATCTGGCGAGCCAATTCGCAGTGGATGTACTGATTTCGACGCCACACATCGACATACGAAAAGTGTCGAATCACACAATCCGCTCCTTCAGCCAATTCGACAATGTCGTCGTGTTCGATCACCAGGTCGATGGCCTGAATCCTGGAACCCGGTGTCTCATATAAATGCCGTTGATAGAGCGGACTGGGATAGGTCAGGAGAATTCGACCATCGTCTGCCAGCAGCTCCGAGAGTCGGTCGAAGAGCACGCGCGCTTTTTTGCGCGGAAGGTGTTCAATGACATCGACCATGGTGATCACGTCTAGTTTTGCGCCAATCCACTTCCGTAGCGCGTCGAATTCCTCGATGACGTCCAGGGTGCGAAAACGGATATTGTCGCGATCGATGGTCCGCTGACAGTAGTCGATATGTTCGGGGCTTATATCGACGGCCCATACTTGGCCGTCGCTTGCCCGGCTGGCCAATTTCTCGGTGGCCATGCCAATGCCACAGCCGATATCGAGAAGGCGCGCCGATTCATCGACGCGGTTGGTCATAAAGTCCACGGCTTTGTCGATACGGCGGTTTCCGTGGAGGCGAGCCCGGACCCGCCGGGGCAGATCGGACTCGTAAAATTCTCGCACCTCGTCTGCCGAGGCGTCGTCCTTGATCTTCATGGCACCTCCTCGAGTTCATGCATCGTCGGGGGACTTGGTAGTGAATTTTTTCCAACGTGACCAGACAAAGGCACGTGCTTCGGCAAACCCCTCTACGTTGAATAGTGCCAAAAGGAGGAGATAAAAGAGCAGTCCCGGCACAGCGACGATGCCCAAGATCACCGGTGACGGCAGTGTCTCCGGAATAATTCCGTAGTATAGCCCGGCCATGGCGAGCCCCATCGCAATGGCGCAGCCCAGAGCGCCTCGGGTGACGGCAAAGACATCGAGAAAGCCCATCCCGATGAGCCGCCCCGGAATCATGACGCTGGGAACCAACAACAACAGGTGGGCGATGGTGTAGCCGGCGGCGATGGCGTGCATATCCATGAAGGTGGCGCCAATGACAATGCCCACGATCAGCGTACCGCTGCCGCCGAGTCCCCACCAAAACATGATATCCGTGCGTCCCTGGGATTTGTACAACCAGCCCGTGGGATTGGAATAGGTGGAACTGACCCCGGTGATCGCCAAAATCTGCAAGATCGGCACCGCCTGACCCCATTGATCGCCCAGAAAGGTAAAGATCAACGGTTCGGCGAGCACCAGCATGCCGATGGCCATCGGAAAGGTGGCCAATGAGAGCATGCTCATGGTCTTTAAGTAGACCGCTTTGCATCGCTCGTGATCGTCTTGAATGGCCGAAAGGGCCGGAAACATAACCCCCGTCAGAGAGCCCATGACCTGAGTGACGGGCATGCGCATCATCTTGTAGGCCTCGCTATAAAACCCCAATGACTCACTACCGAGCAACTTACCAACGAGAAGATTGTCGACGTGTTTCGCCCAGTAATTGATGATCGAATATCCCACGTAGCCCAGGCCATAGCGTATCATCGGGACGATGCTGCGCCCGTGGAACACCAGGCGGGGACGCCAGCGTCCATAGCGGAGGTATAAAAGCGAGGCCAAAAGACTTCGCACCAATGCCTCCACCACCAGTGCCCAGGCGCCGAGTCCGTAGATGGCGGCGGCGATGGCGCTGATGCTGGCCAGTAGCACGCTGGTAAGTGTGATCAGTGAAAATACTCGAAAGCGCATCTGTTTTCGGATCAACGCCGATGGAACGATCCCCAGCGCGCCGAAGACAAACCCGAGTGCCAATCCGTAGGTCAGCACCACCAGATCTGGCTCGCCATAAAACGCAGCAATGAGCGGGGCGAGCAGTATCCCCAGCCCACACAGAAGGACACCGAAGAGCATATTGAGCCAGAACAGACTACTCAGTTGTTCCTCTGAGATCTCCTTGCTCTGCACAATCGCCGGCGCGAGGCCAAAGTCGGCTAGCATCTTGGCGAAATGGGTAAAGACCAACACCATCGCCACCAACCCAAACTCCGAGGGCAATAACAGCCGGGCTAGCACCATGGTGGTCACCAGGCTCAACAACTGACTGCCGATATTGGCAATCGTCGTCCACCCGATTCCCCTCAAGATTGAGGTCTTCAGCTCCATCGTTTCATTTCAAAAAGGGTCGTCATTCGGCAACTACGCACCGCACCCTACAGGGGGCGTCGGTGATGACAAACGCCAATAAAAGCGGGCAAGGCTGCACCTTGCTCCTTGTAATGCGGGCAGGGCTGTCGTGCGCTCCTTGTAATGCGGGCAGGGCTGTCGTGCGCTCCAGGCTCTGCGATTGCCCTACTTCGCACATCGAAAGCGACCGTTTGGTGGCATCGCTCTCGCGCCTACGATTGGTGAAGAGACACCGGGTTCATTCAACGCATTCGGAGGAAAAAATGGCGACAAGGCAGATCGAAAAGAATAACTGGCAGCCCTATTTCGACCGCGTCAGTCGAGAGCTGACGACGACCACCGTCGACATCGAGGTCATCGGAGACGATATGGGGGCGCAATCCGAGACGCACCACACCTCACTGCTGGGATTGTCCTACGATCCCAAAGATGACGCATTTTCAATCGTCTCCGAGGCCATCGAACACCGGGTGAGCGAACCGCGACAGATATTTATCGACGAGGACGCCGATGAATTGCACTCCATCGAGGTCATCGATGGCGATGGCCATCGCCATATTGCCAAATTACGACAGGCGCTGAAGCTGCCACAAAAAGAGTAGGGCGACACCACCCGGTTGAAATCAGCGATCCCTTCGGCAATCCTATCGAAGTAGCCATATCGATGCTCTCGAAGGGATTGAATGCTGAAGCTGAAGGCCTCGAATTTCTATACAACCTGTCTCATGACAACCCCTTCGATGAATACGCCGACGACGATACCAAGGTGCCCATCGGCGAGGGAGGCAGGTTTAACGAGCCCGTTGACGACGATGAACCTGAGGACGAAAAAGAGCCGGTAGGCGACGATGAGGAGCGCGACGACGATGGGGAGACCGTATTCGAAACCGGCCTCGCCGTCTGCGCGGGATATGCGCTGCTCATGGTGGCGCTCGGCGAATATACGGGCGACGAAATTGTCTACGTCTCCGGTGTTTCCCGCGACAACGAGGGTGACGTCGGCGGGGCGGGGCACGCCTGGAACGCAGCCGAAATCAACGAAAGTTGGTATCTCCTCGACCCCACCTGGGGCGCCGGGCACGTCGATGATCAATTCAACCGCCAGTACAACCCCACCTACCTATTTACGCCGCCCGAAGTATTCATCAATACCCATTTTCCCAACGAAAGGGGTTGGCAATTACTCTCGGAACCGATGACGCGAGGCGAATTTATGCGCCAACCGGTCTTGCGGCCCGCATTCTTCGCCAACGGCATGAAGTTACTGGAACCCACGCGCTCCCAGGTTCGCGTCGGCACGGCGGCCACACTGCGCATGGAAAACCCCAAGGGACGCCACCTTCTGGGGCACGCCATCAACGCCGACACGGGCTCCTCCACTGACTGCGAGGTCACGCGGGGCTCGGAGACCGTGATGGAGTGTCCGCTACCGCGCTCGGGTACCTATCACGTGCAAATATTCGGTGGGAAACAGCGCTACGGGAGCTTTCCCCTGTGGGGACAAATTGAGGTTCACGGCGGATGACCCATCCCGAATCGATGCAGGACCGTAGGGTGCGCCATATAGAGACGTTGTAGACCCGACGTTTTGGATTTGCATTTTCGGCGCCAAACCTCTATCAATTCAGCCTTCTCAATTGTGCGCTTTTTGGGTGTTCTCATCGAGGTTGAAAATGAATGGTCTTGCTATGAACGCAAATTGGCTCCAACGCTGCACCGTCGCACTCGCGATGGTGGGATTACTCGTTACGCTCGGCGCCTGTGGCACCGACGCTCCGAACGACGAAAGTGGGGTCACCAATGAAGACGGCGTCGCCGTCGACGAACTTGATGAATTCGGCAAACCGACGCTGGATTCTACAGGCTGGGAGGAACCGGCCGGCAAATCGGATGCCATTCAGGGACGGCCGGGGCTTCCCGTAGGAGTAGACAACGCCGCAACGGCGGTGTGGGAAGTCAAAAACGACTGGACCGACCGCGATACACCGGCGGCCCGCGAGGCAGGGATTGCCTGGGAGGAGAATAGCGGACTGAGTTGGGATGAAAAATTCCACGAATGGGTCGACTCCTTCCCCAAAATCGACCGCGACGGCCACGGGGAGACCTTTATGTTGCAAACCCCCCATGGGGTCGAACTGCCAGCCCCCTCACTGGAATGCGCAGAGGTCAGCATCTTTTTGCGCGTCGCTTTCGCAAGTTGGTACAACCTGCCCTATTTCATGGAAGGCCGTGACGCCAATGGAAATCGCTTGTACTTCGGGCATTTTGGCGTGCGCACCAAAGACGGTCGCCACGGTAATATGGCCAATTTCAAGAACGCCTATGAAGATTACAGCCATCTCGCCGACGCCATCATAGCCGGAGAGCAGGAGTGGCCCACCGATTCCCGTCTGGCGGGGCGGAAACTGCCGGGTGCTCAGGACGACGCGCAACCGATGATCGGCGAAGACGCCCACACCGGCGCCTATCTCGATCAGGTCTTTTTGAATAAGCGCGTCGGCTATTTTTTGATGATGAACCTCATCTATTTCGGCTCCATCAACCTCGCCGACTCCGTCAACACCTATAATATCACTCCCGAAGCAACACTGCCCGGTGACACCCTGTTGCACCGCTGGCAGCGACGCGGGATTGGCCACGTTATGGTGGTCATGAACGTCGACCAAATGGGGGACGACGACGAACTTCAACTAGACGTCAATGTGGCCTCCGGCTCGATGCCCCGACGGCAGCCACTGTGGGAGAATTCGGTTTCCAGCAAGCGTCAATTCACCAGCTCCAGCGCCGGCGGTGGCTCCAATGTGGACTACAACGGCGGGCTAAAGCGCTGGCGGGTAGCCACCGAGGTCAATGGACGATGGACCAATGTCGTTCCACCCGAGAATGCCGACGTTTTCATCTCCGCATCGGAGAAGTCGCGCCTCGCCGAGCGACCCGATCGCTACGACGAATTGCTGACCGAAATCGCCCCTGAAGATCGCCTGGACGCCATGGTGGGAATTGTCGAACAACAACGAGAACACCTTCGCATGTATCCCGCCAGTTGCGCCGCCCGCAACAGGCGAAAGGAGGTCTTTGAAGAACTGTATGAAATCGCCGACGAGGCCGGAATGACTCGTGCCCAGGTCGACGCCCAATACCGAGAGCTCGAGGATTACGTCTTTGCACCGCTGATTTACGACCAATCGATCAGTTGTTGTTGGAACTCCTCGACCTCCGAGATGTACGAAATCATCATGGACTACAACATCGAGCATCTGGCCGACGAAGACTCGGCGACATGCAATAATCCGGTGGTCTTTAAAGGGCGCGATGACGGTGCAGACGGCTTCGACTTGTTCCGTCAATATGCCGAAGACAACGGAGAAGGACACCTGTGGGTCGACTGGAGCGCTGACGAGAACTGTCCGCAGCAAAATGGATGGGTCGCCGACGTCGAACAAGACCACGACTGGACGCCCTGGTGTGAGTTGGACTCCGTGCCCGGCGGTGACAGCGGTGCAAACGGTGGAGGCTCCAGCGACGCCGGCTTTCACTCCTTTAGCAGCAATGAAACGATTTCGATTCCGGATAACGATCCGGAGGGCATCACCAGCACCATCGACGTCGACATAGAGGGAACGGTTCGCTCCGTGGAAATCGATCTCGACATAACCCACACCTACAACGGCGATCTCGAGATCACCCTGCACAAAGGCGACGCCAGCGGTCCGGTCTACATGGGCAGTGGGCCGGGGAACGACGTTCAACTCACCGATCACGAGGTCGGCGGCTTTAGCGGCGTTGACGCCGCCGGTGAATGGGAACTTCTCGTCGTCGACACCATGGCTCGCGACGTGGGCCAACTCGAGAGCTGGTCGCTTCGCCTCGAAGTCCAGTGATCGCCCGCCCATCAGAGGCCGATGTCCTCCAGTTAGAGGGTATCGGCCTTTTTCTATTTCTTGGAAGCCCCGGTCCATCGGGCAGAGTCCACCGCTCGCCTCGTAATAACCGAAAGCGCACTTCTTGAAACGAAATTTGGGGGGCGCTACAAATACCTCAATTGGTGGCTGTAAGACCCCAAATTATCAGTAAATTTGTCCGGGTTGGCAGCGAAAATGTACGCGGAGATACGACAGATGAATACGATCGAAATGAAATCGTCGGGATACGTAGCGTTGGCGCTGATCCTACTCTTATCCCTTGCATGTGGTGATGACGAGGACGATTCTGACCCCGAAGAGAACGTCACTACGAATAACGATACAACGAATAACGACACACAAAACAACGACGCCGCGCCGAGCTTCGATGGCGAATTTACCGTTGCTACAGCCCTCGAGCTCCATCAGTCAGCTCCCGATAGTCTGACTGTGGCCGGGGATAAGATGTACTTTTTCGCGCAGACCGAAGACCTCATCGTCGAACAAATTTTTCAAACCGACGGTACGGCCGACGGAACGGAGTTGGCCACGGAGGAATTCCTATATTCATCCCAGGGTCAGAGCTGGCCCTATGCGCTGACGGCCTTTAAGGGGTCTCTGGTTTTCATCGCCGACACCCATACGAATCGCGACGAGGATCTGGCGATCATCGATCCGGATGCCGAGGATGGATATCGAGTCATCGTTGAAAATATGGGCACCGGGACAGCGCAAACCCGAACCTCAACGCTCACGAATACCGATGATGATCTGTATTTCACGAATCATACACCGGCCAATGGACGCGAATTGTATCGCAGTGACGGCACGGCCGACGATGTAGAGCTGATCAAAGTCATCAATGAGGAGGGCGATGCCGATCCCGAAGATCTAACCGCGGTCGGCGACCTGGTCTTTTTTACGGCTCTAGATGGTGATGGCCGAGATCTCTGGGTAACCGATGGAAGCGAGGAGGGAACCGTCAAAGTCCTGGAATCCTCGAGTCTCAACAATCCCACGGCGTTCGGCGACCTGTTGATTTTTTATCGGGGTGATTCCGTTTGGGTCTCCGACGGAACCGCCGAGGGGACCGAAGAGCTTCTGTCGGAGTCGAACGTGCTGACGCGATTTGCCGTATACGATGACGAGACGGTCTTTTTCGGAGCCGGCGACCACCTCTGGATCTCCGATGGAACACCTGGCGGCACAGAACAGGTCACTGACCGAATTAGCAGCGTCGGAGATTCGACACGACTCGGCGACGATCTTTATTTTCAAGTTGGGTCGACGATCTGGATCAGCGATGGCACTGCGGAGGGCACAGAACGCGTGGCCGATGTCCGAACCGGCTCGGCCTCCAGCACCGGCGGCAACCCGAGTTATCTCACACCCTACAACGGCCGGATCTACTTTACGGCATCGAGCGACGCCATCAATTCCGACGAGCAGTTGTGGGTGACCGACGGAACCGACGAGGGAACCCATATGATCACTCCGCAAGACGAGGTCAACGAAGACGCGTTGTCGGACTCTGGATTTGAGGAGTTTCGCATGCAGGTATTCGATGGAGCGCTGTATTTCCCGGCCAATTACGATGATAACGGTTGGCAGTTGTGGCGACTTGAGACGAACTAAGCTTCGTCACTAAGACCAGTTGGCGAGGCGTACCTTCCAGGGTGCGCCTCGCCGATGGAAACCCTTTTTTAAAAAAAAGGCTCCGCCTTCCATGTCCCGCTCCTCGGTTGTACTCCTCACGAACTTGTTGCTCACCTTTTGCTTTACCGGCTGCGACTGCTCGTCGAATGACGCCCCCTCCCCGTCTGTGGAAGATGAAGTCGTTGAGGAAGAGGCTCAACATCTATCGGAGATGCCGCCGGAATCCGACAACTACATTCTTCAAAACCTCACCATCATCGATGGCACCGGTGGCGATCCTGTAAAAGAGGCGAGTGTAGTGGTGCGCGGCGGTCGCTTCGACGCCATCGGACCCACGGATGAGATGGACGTGGAAGAGGGTATGGAGGTCATTGATCTGAGTGGGCATTTCATCGTCCCGGGGCTCATCGACAGCCATGTCCATGCGGGGCAATTTCAGATGAGGCTGGACTCCTTTCTCAAGCAAGGTGTCACTTCCATAAAAAGTCTAGGCGATCGCTTTCCCTCATTTCTGGAAACCGTCGAGGAGGTAACCGATGAAGAGACATCGATTCCTCGGGTCTTCATCGCCGGACCGATTTTCACCGCTCCCGGCGGGCATCCGGAGGCGACCCTTTTTGCCGAACAGCCGTTGCTGAGAGAAGAAGCGGTGGTGGTTGTCGACGACCCGGATGAGGCCCGCAATGCCGTGCGGGAGGTCCTCGACGGTGGTGTCGATTTGATCAAGCTCGTCTACGACGACATCTGGGGGGAATATGAACGGCTCGACCGGGACGTCATGGAAGCGATCGTCGATGAAGCAAAGACCCAAGACGCAATCGTCACCGCCCACATCGGCAGCGATGAGGAGGCCTGGGAGGTTTTGGCTGCGGGCGTCGATGCAATGGAGCATGTCACTGAGCTCAGCGATGAAACCATCGAAGAGATGGTGAAGGCCGACTGTTTTTGGGTGCCTACTCTGGCGGTGGTGGACGCCCAATTGGACTCGATTCCCGACTCCCATATGGACTCCGTATACCGCGCCGCCACAGCCGGTGTGGACATTGTCGCCGGCTCCGACGTGGGCAACCCGGGTCTTTCTCCCGGTTATAGTCTGCACCGAGAATTGAGGCTATTGGTCGAAGCCGGGTTGACGCCAGACCAGGCCATCACTGCCGCTACTTACAACGCCGGTCGGTTTTTGGGGGAGGATATAAAAGTGGGTCTCGTCGCCAAGGGAGCCCACGCTGATTTTCTCATCCTCGACGGCGATCCTCGAAGCGATATCGATCTGCTCTCCCGTCCCCGGTGGATCGCCCGAGACGGCGAAGTCCGCCGCTACTAAACGCCACTTCAAAAGATCGCAATCCCCTTAACCGACGGCGAAAGCACCCCGCAAATTGTCGTTTGCGCCGCCGTTCAGGCGCCTCAAATAGAATGACGGTGGGAGAACCTCCAACCATCACACACTCTCACGAAAATCGACGGTTTCTACGGGACGCCTCGATTGTGGGGACGAGGTAGAAGAATCTACGTCTATTTAGGGGGCCGAAATACAATTTGAGGGTTGAACGGTTCGACGTGCTGGCGGCTTGCTGCGTCTTCAAAAGATCGCAATCCCCTTAACCGACGACGAAAGCACCCCCGCAAATTGTCG